>JBDTAC010000028.1 GCA_039924845.1 Bacteroidia bacterium | reverse complement strand
AAATCAGCATCTGCTGGAGAAATCATCACCACAGGAAACAAGCCGATATGATCCGCTAAACGCGTGTATTCTTTTTTATTCCGTTTAAATTGTTTTTTATGATTGCGTTTTTGAGCACAATAAATTTCATCGCGCTCCTTGTTCGCAACAAATGCACCTTGAATCATAAAAAAAGATTCTTCGTGGCGAATATTCTGGCTATCAATCGGATTAAAAAAACTTTTACAAAACGATAAATAATGAATGGCATCCAACAGATTTGTTTTTCCTTCTCCGTTATTGCCCGAAAAACAGTTGATTTGCGCTGAAAAAGTGAATTCCGCTTCAGCGTAATTTTTAAAATTGAGTAAGGAAAGTTTTTCTAAATACATACGAGCGCGAAGGTCGGAAAATAAATTTTCATCCTTGCAATTTTAGAAGAAATATAAAAATGAGAATAATAGATAATTAGCAAAAAAGCGATAATCCTAAGTAAATACGCTCGAAAAATTATTTTTTTGAGTTCACTTTTTAGTATCTTCGGGCTTTAAATTTTAAAAATGGAATTGAATCAATTAACTGCTATTTCGCCTATTGACGGACGATACAGAAATACAACGCAAGCTTTTTCCGACTATTTTTCGGAGAGCGCTTTGATGAAATATCGATTGTTGGTAGAGGTAGAATATTTTATCGCGCTTTGCGAATTGCCGCTCGAGCAATTAAAATCGTTTCAAAAAAATAATTTTTCGGCGCTCCGAAATCTGGTTAAAAATTTTTCGAAGGAAGATGCGCAAAAAATAAAAGACATCGAAAAAATTACCAATCACGATGTAAAAGCAATCGAATATTTTTTGAAGGAAAAGTTTGATGCGCTTGGGTTTTCGGCGTACAAAGAATTTATTCATTTCGGATTAACCTCTCAAGATATTAATAATACAGCCATTCCTCTTTCGTTGAAAGACGCAATGAATACGATTGTTTTACCGATTTTACAAGAAATAGTTTCACATCTAAAAAAGAAATCGGAAGAATGGAAACACATTCCGATGTTGGCTAAAACACATGGACAACCTGCTTCTCCAACTATTCTCGGAAAAGAAATTGCTGTTTTTGCAGAACGAATCGAAGCACAATTGGAACAATTAAATCGGATTCCGTATTCTGCTAAATTTGGTGGCGCAACAGGAAATTTTAATGCACATCATGTGACGTTTCCGGAAATAAATTGGAAAAATTTCGCAAATACTTTCGTGAATAAAACGCTTGGTTTACAACGTTCTCAATACACCACACAAATTGAACATTACGATAATTTTGCTGCTTTTTGCGATGCAATGAAACGAATCAACACGATATGTATTGATTTGAATAGAGATGTGTGGATGTATATTTCGATGGATTATTTCAAACAAAAAATAAAAGAAGGCGAAGTGGGATCGTCAGCAATGCCGCACAAAGTGAACCCAATTGATTTTGAAAATTCGGAAGGAAATTTAGGTGTTGCAAATGCACTTTTCGAACATTTTGCAGCAAAATTGCCTGTTTCCAGATTGCAACGTGATTTAACCGATTCAACAGTTTTGAGAAATACGGGAGTTCCATTGGCGCATTCGTTCATCGCGTATCGCTCGTTATTAAAGGGTTTTGATAAATTAATTTTAAATACAAGTGCACTCGAAAAAGATTTAGAAAATAATTGGGCAGTGGTAGCAGAAGCGATACAAACTATTTTGCGCAGAGAAGCGTATCCGAATCCGTACGAAGCGTTGAAAAGCTTGACGCGTTCCAATACTAAAATTACGCAAGAATCCATTCACACATTTATCGAGGGCTTGGATGTGAGTGAAAAAATAAAATTGGAATTGAAAAAAATTTCTCCGCACAATTATACCGGCATTTAATTTCAGATGAAAGTCAGCGGTTTTACGATTGTGCGCAATGCCATTAAATTTGATTATCCCATTGTAGAAGCGATTTTATCCATTTTGTCGATTTGCGATGAAGTGATTGTGGCGGTTGGAAAATCCGATGACGACACGCTTGCGCTGATTAAATCCATTTCATCTCCTAAAATAAGAATTTTAGAAACCGTTTGGGACGACACCTTGCGTGAAGGTGGAAAAGTATTGGCGGAAGAGACAAATAAAGCATTTCACGCAATTTCAAAAGACAGCGATTGGGCTTTTTACATACAAGGCGATGAAGTGATTCACGAAAAATATTTGCCTGAAATTAAAGCGGCAATGGAAAAATATAAAGACGATAAAAGTGTGGAAGGTTTGCTTTTTGATTATGTTCACTTTTATGGATCGTATGATTTTGTAGGCGATTCAAGAAGATGGTATCAAAAAGAAATTCGTGTTGTGCGAAATGATCTTTCGATTTCGTCTTATAAAGATGCGCAAGGTTTTCGGAAAAACGGAGAGAAATTAAAGGTGAAACAAATTGCGGCATCTGTGTTTCATTACGGTTGGGTAAAGCCGCCAGAGCTGCAACAAGCAAAACAACAATCGTTTCATAAAATGTGGCACGACGATCAATGGCTCGAAAAAAATATTTTTCAAGCAGCAGCATTTGATTATTCGGAAATCGATTCCTTGAAAAAATTTGAAGGCTCGCATCCTACAGTAATGAGCAAAAGAATCAGTACTAAAAATTGGAAATTTAATTTTGATCCAACGAAAAAAAAATTTTCTGCTAAGACAAAAATTATTTTTTTGATTGAAAAGATAATCGGTAAGCGTATCGGAGAGTATAAAAATTATAAAATACTTTAGAAAAAACAGAATTCAACTATCAAAATATTTTTTTCAAAAAGCTTATGTAACAAAGAGAATACTCGCTTTTCAATCATTCTTTCATCGCCTTTATGAACAAATCTTTGTTTGTAAATACTTCAAAGCATTCGATTAAAAGTTGAGATAAGGAATACTTTTGAATTCAGTGAATGGTTGTTTTTTTGAATTGGTATTAAAAAAAGTATTTCGGGTATAAAAATTTATCTTACTTTTATTGCCATTAGTCGAAATTTAATAGGCAAATTTAAGATTTAGAATATGAAGACGAAAAATATACTATCACTCATAATTTGTTTTGCGGCAATAGCGCTGAACTCTTATGGACAAGATCAGGTAAGTAGTAAATTACCTTCTGTATCCTTAGGTACGGGCATTTTGTCTTTTTATGGGAATATTGGACAAGGACAAAATTTAGGTACAGAAAATAGAATCAGAGCGGGATACAATTTAACGGTAGAAGAGCGTTTCGGTAGCTTTTTAGGAATATCTCTCAACGGAATTTATGGTACACTTGCACAAAGCCAGAGTTCGATTATTCCCTCTCAAAATATAAATTTTCAATCCCAAATTATGCAAGGCGATGTAAATTTTATTTTTCACTTTGACAATAATTTTATCTTTCACAAGAGTTCTTCTTTTGCGCCATTTTTATCAGCAGGATTTGGCTTTTTAAATTTCAATTCCTACACTGATTTAAGAGATAAAAATGGAAATAAATACAATTATTGGACAGATGGAAGTATTCGAAATGAGCCGCAAACAGCTGGAAATATTACTACAGCACAAATTATTCAGCGCGATTACAATTACGAAACAAAGTTGGACAGTACAGGCTATGCGAGTCACACTTTCTCTATCCTGCTTAGCGGTGGTGTTAAATTCAAATTAACACCGCATTTGTATGCAAATGTTTTTGCAACGTATTATCTTACTTTAACAGATAAAATTGATAACGTTAGTGGAATTACTGCCAACGATAAATATTTATATACTGGATTTTCCATTCAATATCATTTTGGAAAAAGTGAAGATGATAACGATGCTCAATATCAAGGCGTAAATTTTAGTGCTTTGGAAAATGCGGACAGTGATGGCGATGGTGTAAAAGATATAGATGATCAATGCCCGAACACGCCTAAAGGCGTTAAGGTTGATTCTAAAGGTTGTCCGTTAGATAGCGATGGAGACGGTATCCCCGATTATTTGGACAAAGAACCGCATTCTAAAAAAGGAGCAGTTGTAGATGCCAATGGTGTTACGATGTCGGATTCCTTAATTGCTGCAAGACAAAGTAGTTATGATTCCTTAGCGACACAACGCAGTCAGATTTTTGACCAAAATCCGAATATACAAACTTTACAAAGTATGGATGCGCAAGCGGCGCAAAAAAGAAGTGCAGGAGGAAATACTTCAAAATCAAAAATTCCAGCAGAGTTTTTATCTGCGGATATCAATCACGATGGATATATTTCTTCAGACGAAATCACGAAACAAATTGATATGTTTTTTGATGGAACAAATGATTATACGGTAGATAAAATTAACCGCTTAATAGATTACTTTTTTGAACAATAAAACGTTAACAAAAATTATATGATCAGATACTTCATACTTCTTTTTAACATGCTCGGGTTATTAGTTTATCATTTGTTTCTACCCGATCCGATTACAGCCACTCAAACAATTCCCACTAATGTAAAACCCGGAGATTCCTTTACTGTACAAGTTACGGTTACCAAAGGTAGTACTGGCGGTTTTGCAAAATTGCAAGAAGATTTACCAACTGGTTTTACGGCAACAGCACTCGATTCTAAAGGAGCAACTTTCTCATTTGCGGATCATTCTGTGAAATTTATTTGGATGTCACTTCCTACCGACAATTCATTTGTAGTAACCTATCAGATTACGGTTGATGCTTCGGTCTCTGGACAACAATCATTTGGCGGAAAATTATCTTATGTGGTAGACAATAATCGTCAGTCTGCTCTTATCGCATCTTCAAACATTAATGTAGCTACTGATAATGCACCTGTTGCTTCCAATGCAGATGCTACAAACGCAACTACAACAAGCACAACAACTGCGAATAATAATTCTACAAATACGACAAGTTCAGTTACCGCGAATCCAACGAATACGACAGCTACAACTTCTTCTAATTCGACAACGTCTGCGGCAAACATAACATCTGTGAGAGTAGTTCCTACAGGAGATGTATCTGGGAGTTTTACTGTTTCACTTAGCTTAAATCGTTCGAATGTTACTGGTTTCGCTAAGTTAGAAGAAACATTGCCAATTGGTTTTACGGCTACTGCAATTGATAAAGATGGAGCATCTTTTTCTTTTTCAGATCAAAAAGCAAAATTTATTTGGTTGTCTTTACCGAGTGATTCGGTATTAAAAGTTTCATATAAAGTAACTGTTGATAATTCCATTTCCGGTTCGCAAAGTATTAATGGAGTATTTGCGTATGTGCAAGATTCTACTAAAAAGTACATCATCCCAGCAAGTACGGTTTCTATTATAAATACCAATTCAACACCGATAGCAGCAAATACTTCCACGACAAATGCTACGCCAGTTGATAATTCAACAAACAATGCTTCAGCTACAAATAGTAGTACTTCTTCAAATTCAACAAATAATACATCAGCTACAAATAGTGGTTCTAATATTGTTACGTCTGCACCAAGCACAAATACTGCGGCGAATCAAATAACATCTAATAGTACACCAGCGCCCGATAATAATTCTGTTGCAACTCCAACCAATGCTACTTCCACGAACACGGTTGCGAATATTCCTTCTGGAAGTTCTGGTGTTTCCTATAGTGTACAAATAGCAGCGCTTCACAAAGCGGTTCAAACAAGTTATTTCACATCTACCAATAAAATAAAAGAAAATATTCGATTGGAAATGATGGACGGTTACACCAAATACGTGGTAGGTAATTTTACCGAATATAAATCGGCAAGAGATCACCGTGAAGATGTGCGCGGTAAAGGAATTGTTGGTCCATTTGTAACGGCTTATAATACTGGAAAAAGAATTACAGTTCAGGAAGCGTTGATGGTTAGCAATCAAAAATGGTACAAATAATTGTGGAACAAAAAAGAGTTGAGTATCGTACAAGTGCGATTAGTGGGAGTACTCCTAATGATTAGTTCGTCTATATGACAAAAAAATATTTTTTCGTACTATTATTTTTGTGTTCCGCTGTATGCGGATATTCTCAAATCAAAAACGACAGTACGAGTACAAATAAATCTGATTCTGACGACTTTGTTTTTAGGCCTACTATTGGTTTTGGAACTGGACTTTTTTCGTACATCGGACATATTTATGCCAATGAAAATCATCATTTTCAAAATCCATTGGTTGGTAGGATTGCTTACGAAATGGACGTTTCTGAAGCTTTAAATCCTTATTTCACCTTAGATTTCTATACTTTGTTTGGGAAATTAGGCGTGAATGAAAATTTACCTCAATTGGGATTGGATCGCAATTTTGAATCCCAAATTCGACTTGGTGGCCTTCATATAGAATATAATTTTGATAATTTTTTACCCAAAAAGAGAAAAGTAAGTCCGTTTATAGGTACAGGCTTTGAGTCTTTCGAGTTTTTATCGAAAACAGACCTTTATGATAAAAACGGAAATCAATATTATTATTGGCAAGACGGAAGTATCCGAAATATGGCGCAAAATAATCCAAATGCAGGCAATTCAATTATTATTCAACGCGATTATACATACGAATCAGATATTCGTACGATGAATGTAAACGGATACGGAAAATATACCGAGCAATCCTTTGCAATACCTATAAGTGTAGGTGCTATTTTCCATTTGTCGGATCGTACTTTTTTGAAAATAGGTACTACTTTGCATTATACATTTACCAATTACATAGATGGAGTAGCACCGCAAGGAAGCAAATTGAACGATATGTTTGTGATGTCTTCTTTTTCCTTGCATTACGATTTATCTTATTTAGGACGCCGCAAACGCAATGCAGGCGATACGCTGGATGCACATCATTTTGATGATGTTGATTTTTACGCCTTGGATAAAGAAGATGCTGACAAGGATGGCGTTCCAGACATTAAAGATTCTTGTCCAGGAACACCTGCTGGTGTAGCTGTTGATAAACACGGTTGTCCTTTGGATTCAGATCACGATGGCGTTCCGGATTATTTAGACAAAGAACCGAATACACCTGCCGGTTCCTTTGTAGATGCAGACGGTGTGGCGATTAGCGATTCTACTTTCAAAAAAGATTATTTGATTTACATGGATAGTACTGGAGAATTTGCTCAAGTAATTGTACGAAACCATGAGGCAATAGGTAATTTTCCAAAAGAAAGCACGGCATCCAACAAAGAATATACTGTCGAATTAGGAACGTATAAAAACGGAATTCCTACCTCTTTAATGACAAAATTATTAAGTATTAGTGATGTGAAAGTGAATAATATGCCTGATTCTACAACAGTTTACACAGCAGGTAATTATTCTAATTATTTGGATGCTGAGCGAAGAAAAAAACAATTAACAGATGAAGATAGCATCAACAATACAAAAATTGTTTCGATAGAAAACGGGATATTTGTGGACGCCACAGCAGCAACAGCTTCGATGGGTACTAATAAAGAGACGCAAAATACTAACTCAAGTGCAACAAAGGGCAATTCAAGCAATTCTTCCGCTGCTGAAAACAATAATCCGGATAAAACCTCAAAAACGTCTGTAACAAATACGGCAGAAAATACGCATCCAAAAAATAATTTTTCAGAAGGTGCAAATTCAAGTAATTCTGCTGTAGGATCAAAAACGAGTGGAGCAGTTGTTTTTCGAGTTCAACTGGGCGCATACCGAAAAAAATTATCAAAAAATGTTTTTCGAGGCGTTCCAGATTTGTTAGAAATCCGCACCGACGATGGTTTGTACAAATACATGACGGGCTCTTTCAGCACTTTTGAACAAGCGGCGCAACACAAAGTGGATATGTTGGTAAAAGGTTATCAAGGTGCATTTATTACAGCTTACAAAGATGGAAAACGTGTTTCATTGGATAAAGTAGGAGCAACGCCTGTTAAAAATGAACCCATTGAAAATCCTCAAGATACCAGTAGTTCTGCGGTAAATACAGTAGATAAAAAATTAGTGATATTTAAAGTTCAATTGGGCGTGTTTAAAAATGATCCTCCAGCTGAAATTGCCGCTAAATTCAGTCAAATTAAAGGATTGAAAAAAGAAGTAACTTCGAGTGGCTTAAATAAATACGTGGTGGGAGAATTGAATGATTACAATGCCGCCTTAAAACTAAAAAGTGATTTGGTAAGCAAATTTGGAATCAAAGATGCTTTCGTAACAGCCTTCTTTAACGGGCAATACATTACCATCCCCGAAGCTTTGGAATTGATGAAAAATTAATTTTTAGAGTCGCTTTTTTAACACTCCGAAAAATTATTTTTTTGAAAGACAAAAACAATGACAATAATTTCATCCATTAATATAAAAAATAGAAGAGCTTCGTTCGACTATTTTTTTCTCGACAAATACCTTGCGGGAATACAACTTACTGGAACGGAAATAAAATCTATTCGCGAAGGAAAGATAAACATCAACGATGCATTTTGTTCTTATATCAACAACGAATTATGGTTGGTAAATGCTCATATTGCAGAATACACAGAGGAAAAACATTTTAACCACGCACCTAAACGCAACCGGAAATTATTGTTGCAGAAACAAGAGCTCAAAAAAATATTTTTGAAATTGAAAGATGCTGGATTGACAATTATTCCAATACGTTTTTTTATCAATGAAAAAGGATTTGCAAAAGTGGAAATTGCCTTAGCAAAAGGAAAAAAGAATTTCGATAAACGAGACAGTATTAAGAAGAAAGATGTGGAGCGAGAAATTAGCAGAAAGATAAAATAAAAAAGCCCCGAATTTCGGGGCTTTTTTATGAGATTCAAATTCTAAAAACTTAGAAATGAAGGTTTAAAACGATAGAACCTGTTCCAGTTAAACCAGTATTAATACCAGTATCTACACCAAAACTGCTTGCTCCAGCTGTTTTCATTGTAGATGATTTTATGGTAGTTCCATTCCAAACTTCGTCCGTTGCTGAACCATCACCTGTGCTTGAAAACATTACACCCCAATCGTATTCAGCTCCGATAGAAATTTTTGGAAAGATGAAATACTCAGCTCCGATAATTCCACGAACGCCAATTCCAAAAGTAGAACCTGCATTGGCTTTATCTAACCAATCACCACCACCCAAATTGTTTGCTCCGCCATTGAAATTTGCACGAATTGGCGCCGAGTATGTTGCAGAAATTGCATTACCATAAGTATAAGTATCGCTAGAACCGGAAAGCATAATCATGGCTTCTCCACCATAATATCCTTGCAATCTGGTTTTCCCCATTCTTTTTTCGATACCTGCACCCAATACGATGTTGTGGTAACCATGTTTCCAAGAATCTTTTACTGTTGCTGTTGGATCAGGAGTTGTTTGGTCTAATTCGCTATATGCGTTTTGAGTAGTAGAACCCATACCAATTCTCAAAGTAGCTCTGTAAGCTGTTGTAGCATCTACATAATACTTACCTACAATGGTTTGATCTCCGTTTAACCAATTAGCAGTTGGGTTAGCGTTGGCAGTAGAAAACATTGTTCCTACATAGTGGAAAAATGGACTTGCATCAAATCCAATTGACCAATCGCCTGATTCTGGAAGAATAGTTTCTCCCTTTTTTGATGTTAAAGTTTGTGCAAAAACACTGGATGCTCCAAATGCTAATGCCATTACGATGACTGTTTTTTTCATGTTTTTTTTTTAGTTTAAAATTCATTTATTAAAACAGGACAAAGATAAAAAATATTTTTAGGCTAAGTAGTTATTAACAATACGTTTATTTTTAACACATATTTGTTAATAACTTGCCTATGGGTCAAAAAAAAGGTTAAGTTTGCAGGATACTAACTAAAAAAACAGATATGAAAAAAACAATCTTAATTGCATCAGTTTTACTGATGGGAACAATCGGTGCATCACAAGCTCAAGGACTTTATGCAGGTGTAATGGGTGGATACGGACTTGCAGCAGTAGGACAGTCAAATCCTTCTACTACGCAATCTACTACTACTAATAATAATATGCAAACAGGAGTAAACACCACCAGCAGTACAAATGGGTTTACGAGTGCGAAATCCTCTTTAGGAAAAGGGGTAAACATTGGTATTTATGGTGGTTACATGTTTAGCAAATACTTAGGCGCTGAGTTAGAAATATCTGACGTAATGGGAGGAACTTCTACGAGCACTAGTACAAACACAACTGCTACTACAACAACTGATCCTACTGGAAACGTAAGTAATTCGGCATCCAGTGATGATAATACTTACACATATAAAGGAAGCATGATTCGCATTACACCAGCGATTCGTCTTCAAGTGGGAGATGGAAACATTCATCCATATATGGTAGCCGGAATTATCATTGGCGTTTCACCAAAATATACTTCGGAGGATGTTGAAACTACTACTGCAACAGGTAGTCCAAGTACTTCATTTGACGAAATAACGACCTACAACGGGGGATCATCTATGGGATTTCATTCTGCTTTAGGTGTTAGTTATCAGTTGAACGATAAAATTTCTATTTTCGGAGAGATTTCAGCAAATTATCAAAATTATGCTGCATCCAAAGGGATTATTACTACAGCTACATACAATGGTGCTGACCAACTTCCGGGTATGACAACATCTCAAAAGGAAACAGATTATTCAAGTTCTGCGAGTACAACTACCACCAATGGTAATCCAGCTTCTCCTGCTTCTCCTCAAACAGCTGCATACCAATATCAAGCTTTCAGCTCATTGGGATTTAACGTTGGATTAAATTTTAATTTCGGCGGAGCAAGTAAATAAAAACTTGATTTCGAAGATTTATTATAAGCCAAAACAAGAAATTGTTTTGGCTTATTTTTTATTCCATTCTTTTTCTTCCAGTAATGGGACAAATTTAAAATTGCCGAATTCGGTTTTGATAAACTGATTTTCGGGATTTTTTACCACTTTAATCATTGTTTGGGTTCCGTTTTCGCCTACAGGAATCACTAAAATACCTCCCGTTTTTAATTGATCCAACAAAGGTTGCGGAATAAATGGTGCGCCTGCGGTAACCAATACTTTATCGAATGGCGCAAATGGAACTAAGCCTTTATAGCCATCTCCATAAAAAAAACGAGGATTGTAATTTAATGCGGGCAAACTATTTTTGGTGCGATCGTACAATGTTTTTTGTCGTTCGATGGTAAATACTTTTGCGCCCATTTCAATTAAAACGCTGGTTTGATAACCCGATCCAGTACCAATTTCCAATATTTTATCGCCTTTGTTTATGTCCAATAGTTCGGTTTGAAAAGCGACCGTATAAGGTTGCGAAATAGTTTGTCCGGCGCCAATCGGAAAGGCTTTATCTTGATACGCATATTGCAAAAAAGCATTGTCTAAAAATAAATGGCGCGGAACGGCTTCGATGGCTTTTAAAACAGTTTCGGATTTAATACCTTTCTCGCGTAATTCCTCTATTAATTTCTTGCGTAAACCTTTGTGGCGATAAGTATCCATTTATAAAAAATAATTTTCCGTAAGGGAACGCAAATGTAAAAAATCCATCTCGTAAAATCAGAATTTGTTTTTTTACGTTTGAAAAAATATTTTTTCGACAGCGTATTTTTATCAGAAATCCTAAAAACAAAATTGCTACTATTGTAACATGATTTCTCTTTTGGTACCTTTATTTCTTACTTTTTCTTGGCTGGATGCAGTGGATATTCTACTGGTGGCGGTACTTTTATATCAATTATACAATTTAGTAAAAGGAACGGTTGCCATCAATATTTTTATTGGAATTGCGCTGCTTTATTTATTGTGGATAATTGTGAAAGCACTGAATATGCAGCTTTTCAGCACTTTGTTGGGTAAATTTATTGACGTTGGCGTAATCGCTATTATCATCGTTTTTCAACCCGAATTAAGACGTTTCCTTTTATTTATAGGCACCAGCGAGTTTTTCGGAAAAAATCAAACTGGAAAAAAATTTTTCAGTATGCGCTGGAAAAATAAAAAACACACTACGCCTTTGGATATCACATCGCTGGTGAAAGCGTGCCAAAATATGGCGGAAACAAAAACGGGTGCCATCATTGTTTTAACAACCAAATCCGAATTAAAATTTTACGCCAATACAGGCGATTTTTTAGATGCGAAAATTTCTGTGCGAATGATTGAAAGTATTTTTTATAAAAATAGTCCTTTGCACGACGGCGCTATTATCATTACAAACAACCGTATTCAAGCCGCCAGATGCGTTTTACCAGTGTTAGAAAATGTTGATTTTCCTGCACATTTAGGAATGCGTCATCGTGCTGCCGTTGGTATTACTGAAAATTCAGATGCCTTGGCGATTGTAGTTTCCGAACAAACTGGAGAAATATCTTTCGTAAAAGAAGGCGAATTAAAATACGGAATTACGTCAGAGCAACTAAAAGGTTTGTTGGAAAAGGAATTCGATTAAAAAAAACCGCTAAAAAGCACGTCCGAAAAAATAATTTTTTGAAGCCTCTATTTTGAAAAATTATTTTTTGTAAAGTCCATCTGCTCTCGTAGGTGCCGTTTTAATTCCTGTAATCATCGCCGAACTAAAACCTTCGTGTTCCATTTCGTTTAATCCAGCAATGGTGCAGCCGGGCGGTGACGTTACTTTGTCAATTTCACTTTCAGGATGCGCGCGATTCAACAATAAACCTGTCGTACTCAAAGCAGTGGATTTTTGAAGATGTTACTCGTGTTCTTAAATAACATTTTTCAGTTTCTTGAAATCAAATTCCGGTATTTTACAGACTTTGCACAAATCGCATTTGTTGTATGTAATCCAGTGGTCGCGTTCGTTGAAGGGATATTTGTTGACATAAGGACGCAGCGTAATTTTTTGCTTTATCCATAAATTAGTTAGTGCCGGATTGGTGAGGTAGTATTTTAGAATCCGTCCTGAGTGTTGTAACATATCATCTTTGAATATCGGAAATCTTGAAATGAGCCTGACGCAGACTATATCGAGATTTTTTTCTAAGGTCAATTCTTCGAAAACTTCTACATCCACACCATAACCGATTGATAACAGATCACCTCCCCAAGGCTTTTCAAGATTTATTGCCAATAAAGATGCTTTTATAGTTATGATTAGTCTGTCTGCTGACGTTGGCTTGTCTGTGCGCTTTACTTTCAATTCATTTCCATCAGGAAAAATGTGAAAATAATTTTCTTCGGCAATATCTTTAAAACGAATGCTGAAAAAAACATCTTGAATAACATTGGGATGATATAGCCGCTTGTTATTGTTCATGCATAATTCCAGCTCTTTTATGAGAGTTGGAATTTTATTTTCTTCCATCCATTCAATGCTATTGGCTTGTTTGATTTCATCGCTGAATACTTCATCCACTTGTTTATAAATTGTTTCATCATCACTTTTGTGATAGTCAGATATCGGATGAAATGTTTTGTGAATAAAATAATCTCCGGGATAAGTAACTGGAAATTGGATGTGTGTTTCTTTATCAAAATTGTCGCGATAATATTGCTCTATAATGCCGCGCGGAAATTTGATATTGTTGATCCAGCGGTTTTCATCACTCAGTAGTACAAAGCCAGGTGCAAACGGAATGGCAATTTCGGGCTGCAGGTATTTCGTAAACTTACAAAAGTTGTCGGCAAAAAATTGTTCTCTGATACGAGCCACTTCTTCATCATTTTTACCTGGATAATGGACTTTATTTGGGAAATAGCCAGCACCACTCCATCCGGAGAGAAGGAAATCAATTTTCTTCCAACGTGATTTGATTTCTTTCAACAGGAAGTCAACCGCTGTTTCGTGGTTGGAATTAAGTGCATCATTGATGTTAACAACGACATAATTATCACATTCAACCACAATAACACTTTCCATTGAATAACCCAAGTAAGTTATTTTAACATCTTTGTGCTGATACGTTTTGAAGCTGAGTGCTTCTGTAATATGTTGAAACTTTAGATGTTTTAAATAACTGACAATGCCTGCCCGCCATTGGAAAGGAAAAAAGATGTGTGCATCCTTGTTGATTTTTCTTAATGACTTGTTATTAAAATGGTCTTCGTGGCCGTGACTAATGAGAATAACATCTGCATTTACAACGGGAGCGATGTCATGGGGTTGTGGATATAAATACCATTGATTTTGATAAGTAGAGCCTGTAATCCAGGGGTCGAATGCAAGAACTGTTCTACCTGTATTAATTACAAAACAAGAATGAGAAATATATTCTATTCGCAAGTTGGGTTTATTAAGATTTAATAAAAACAGATGCTATAACGAGGAGTTTAATAAAATATTGCGTATAAACTATTTTTTATAAAGCCCATCCGCTCTCGCAGATGCCGTTTTAATTCCTGTAATCATCGCCGAACTAAAACCTTCGTGTTCCATTTCGTTTAATCCAGCAATGGTGCAGCCTCGCGGCGACGTTACTTTGTCAATTTCACTTTCAGGATGCGCGCCATTCAACAATAAACCTGCCGCACCCAAAGCTGTTTGCATCGCCATTTTTAGTGCTTCATCTGCATGGAACCCAATTTCAACACCGCCTTGAGAAGCGGCTCTAATAGCACGAAGAAAAAATGCGATTCCGCAGGCACACAAAGCCGTTGCGGAGGTCATTAATTCTTCTTTTATAATCGCTGTTTTTCCTACCGAATCAAAGAGTGATTGGGCTAATTCAAGTTGTTCTTTATTTGAATTGTTTGATGCGATACACGTCATGGATTGATTGATGGCAATAGCTGTGTTCGGCATTGCGCGTACAATATTTAATTTTTTTTCGAAGTGATTTTCGATGTCAGAAATAGTAACGCCAGATACGACTGAAATAATTAATTGTTCTGAACGAATGTGATTTTTTAATTCATTCAATAAAATATCTAACTGTTGTGGAAGTACTGATAATACAATGATTTTAGCGTCTTTTACAGCTTCATAATTATCGCTTGTAACTTCAAATCCGGATTGCTTTATTTTTTCAAGAGCAATCGTATTTCTACGTGTTAAAATGATTTCGTCTTGTTGGAATTTCTTCGCATTAACGAGACCTTTGGCAAGCGATAAGCCAATATTACCGCCTCCCAGAATAGCAATTTTTTTCATGATAATAAGTATAAATTAAATGAGAATATTGAATGATATTGGAAAATTAAATTCGGAAAGCTGCGCGTAGCAAGAAAATAGAATTATACCCAAAAGGGCAATTTTCCTTTGGGAGAAAAGGAAATAGTCTTCAAAGAAGAAAGTATAGAAATCAAAAAAATATTTTTGCGATACATTTTTTCTGCATTTTTACTTGCGACAACAAATGTATGCTAATTTCGCTTTTGAAAAAATAATTTTTTGAAGCCTCTATTTTGACGAAGAAAAAGCACACCATTTTATTTCTTTCCAGTTGGTATCCCAATCGATTGTTTCCAGCATTGGGAAATTTTGTGCAAAAACATGCGGAATGCGTTGCATTTTACTCCAATGTGGCCGCACTTCACGTGCGCTCCGATTCGGAAATGAGTTCAGTTTACGACGTGGTTCAGGAAACTAAAAACAATGTTTTTACAGTAAATGTTTATTACAAAAAAAACAATTTTTTACCTGGATTATCCACCATTATAAAAGCACAGCGTTATTTAAAAGGACATTTTATCGGCTATAAAATCATTAAAAAACATTTCGGTAAACCGGATTTAATTCATCTAAATATCATCAATACGGCAGGAATTATTGCGCTATTGTGGAAATTTTTTTTCAAAATTCCCTATATTATAACTGAACATTCAACATCCTTTTTAGATCAGAATCAATACAAAAAAAACACATCTCATTTTTTCACAAAAATCTGTGCGGCTTATGCCGAAAGGGTTTGTCCGGTTTCGGAAGATTTGGCAAATGCGATGAAAGCAAAAGGCATGAAAGGAATTTATACCGTCGTTCCGAATGTTGTGGATACGCAATTGTTCCAAATTTTTGGAGAAAAACAAAATATAAAATTTCAATTTATTCATATTTCCACATTGAAGGAGGAGCAAAAAAATATTTCTGGAATTATTAGAACAGTTGCAAAATTATCGTTGCAACGTTCGGATTTCGAATTGCATATTGTTCACGAAAATGAAAATGCGTTAGAAGCAAAATCGCTATCAAAAAAATTTAAAATACTCGATGAAAAAATATTTTTTGAAGGACCAAAATCTACTTCAGGAGTGGCGGAAATTTTAAGCAAATCGGATTGTTTATTGCTTTTCAGTAATTATGAAAATTTGCCTTGCGTGATTGTAGAGTCGATGGCTTGCGGAATTCCTGTCATATCAACAAATGTAGGTGGAATTTCAGAGCATGTAAACGCTAGTAACGGAATTTTAATTGAGCCGAAAGACGAAGAAAAATTGCTAAACGAGATGAATGAAATGATGGAAAAATCGAAAAAATATTCTGCTGTAAAAATAAGAAAATATGCTATTGAAAATTTCAGTTATGAAGCTGTTGGAAAAAAATTTCAGGAAATTTATCAGCAAATAAAACCGCTTTGAAAAAATAATTTTTCGAAGTCGATTTTATCTTACCTCAGCAAAGCCACGTTTCCGCGCTGTTCCACAATTTTATAATTGACCAAAGTTGCTTTTACATAATATGAAAAAACAGCTGTGTTCATTGGCTTTCCTTTGTAAGTGCCATCCCAACCAATTCTTGGATCGGTACTTTCAAAAACTTTTTCTCCCCATCGGTCGAAAATTAAAAAATCCATGCTAAGCAAACAATTGCCACGCACGTACAACACGTCGTTTTCTCCATCTCCATTTGGCGAAAAAGCGTTGGGAACAAATAGTTGTCCACAATTTACATCTACTTTTACTAATATGGTATCGAAGGCAGTACAACCATTTGAATCAGAAATCATAGCAACATAAAATGTGCTTGCCATAGGGTTTGCTTTCGGGTTTTGACACGTGTTGCAATCTAATCCAGCAGAAGGTGTCCATAAAAAATTAACACCACCCGTGGCAATCAATTGTACCGTTTCACCAATATTGATGGTGGTATCTTCTACCCCCGCTTTCTCGCCTACAATTCCAACTTCTACAAAAGGTGCAGGTTCTGATTTTACGGTTACAGAATCTTTTACAAAACAATTTCCGTTGGAAACAGTAACGGTATAAATAGTGGTGGTTGCTGGGGTTGCTATTGGATTAGCAATAGTAGTACTACTCAATCCCGCTGCCGGACTCCATGAATAGGTTGTACCACCACCTGCTGTCAGTTGTACTGGTGCGCCTGAGCAGGAAACAGTATTGGAACTCACAGTAGGAACAGGAATAGGATATACGCTTATCTTTGTATTGATGGAATCATAGCAAGAACCATTGGAAATAAGCACCCAGTAATTAGTAGTGGTAAAAGGTGTTACATTAATGGAAGGTGTAGTAGCTCCTGTATTCCAAATATAATTTGTGCCTCCACTTGCTATTAGTGTAGTAATAGCTCCTTGGCAGATAGAAGTATCACCGGTAACGGTTCCTACAGGAGATGGATTAACGGTAACGGTTGCACTTGTTGTACTAAAACAAGTTCCATTAGATACAGCAACGGAATAGGTTGTGGTAGTTGTCGGACTTACTGTAATAACTGCAGTAGAAGCACCAGTACTCCAAGTATAAGCAGATCCTCCGGAGGCAGTTAGTGTAATGGTTTTACCGCTGCATATAGTAGCACTTGAAGGAGTTATAACTGCTGTCGGACTGGCATTTACAATTACATAACCTGTTTTTGTAAGCGTATTTGATCCACTTCCGTTTGTGGCAGTGAGGCTTACATTGTATGTGCCAGGCGTATTGTAAACAACTACAGGGTTTTGTAAGGTGGACGAGTTGGGAGTTCCCCCGGCAAAAGTCCAGCTCCAACTGGTTGGAGAGTTAGTAGATAAATCTGTAAATGAAACACTTTGTCCCGCACAAATAGTTAAAGGCGTACCTGAAAAATTAGCAACTGGGATAGCTGTAGAACTTAGCGTAACACTATCTATGGCAACGGAAGGATCAACACCAGCTGCCGTAGCGGTGTTTTGCCAATTGAATCCGATTTGAACACTTGGGTTGTTATTAGCACTTGCAGGTAAGGCAACTGAATAATAAGTCCATTTTCCTTGTACTCCACACAATGCAGTTATTGGAGGACTTACAAGTGTCGTCCAAGTTGCTCCATTAAAGTAACAAACGGATGCATAATCGCTTCCAGCAAATCCTCCCATCATATAATTAAATGCTAAGGTTATGTTGGTTTTTCCAGTGCAATTAATTACTGGAGAAGTAGCTCGTTGATTGGAAACAATCGTAGCTCCATCTCCAGCGTCGTACGCTGCACCACAATCTCCTGTTGGGCAAAAAAGAGAGGCTGCTGGAGAAGTACTAACATTTGCGATGTGAAGCGAGGCATCACTTCCGCTGGTTCCACAAGCACCTCTTCCTAATCCTGATTCTGTTTCACTTACAAACCACGTATTTGCCGAAGTTCCATTGGTGCCAGTTGAAACCATTGTCCATGTTCCATTTGGGCTAGTAAAAGGTAGGGTGCAAAGACTTACACACGCAGAGGTATAATCTTCTGTCCAAAAAACTTGGGCAAATGAAGTGTTTCCAATTATCAAAAAAAACAACGTAGATAAAAAAAATGTCCGCGAAAAAGAGAATGTATATTTTCTCATACTTTTTGTTAGGTTAATGACCTCGCAATAATAGGAAATATTTAGATACGAAGCAATTTCTATTTAGGAAAAATATTTTTATAGCTTTCAAAGATTGCCAACTCTAATTTATAATGATTTTTTTTGTAATGATTCCGCTCAAGGTTCGAATTTCTAAGAAATAAATTCCTTGAGAGTAAGTTGATAAATCTATTGTTTGAAGTTCCTGAATGTTTTTATCGGCAACAGCTTGATGAAAAATAATTTGTCCTAAAACAGTATAAACATTTATGTTCTGAACCGTTTTTTCCATCCCATTCGCAAATTCTAAATTAAAACTTCCTGAAGTAGGATTCGGATAAATGGAAATATTTTTTTCATCAGTGCCGGTACACGTAATATTTATTTCGTTAAAAGAACGCGAATCTCCGTCAAAATCGGTTTGGCTAAGCCGATAATAGAGAGGAGCGTTCGATGCGGGATTTATTTCTGTAAATGTGTAATTTTTTATTTCGGTAATGTTGCCTGCTCCTCTTATTTTCCCTGCCAATTGCCAAGTTGCGCCATCTGTTGTACGTTCAATGCTGAAATAATTATTATTGGTTTCGCTGGCGGTACTCCAATTAAGTGTAACGGTATTATCCACACAATTACCTGTGAAATCTATTAAATTAATGGGAAGCCCTTTGGCTGCACTTAAGGTTACATTGTCTATCGCAACAGAAGGGTCGGTACCTAAACCATCATCATTGTTTACCCAACGGAAACCAATTTTTACATTTGCATTATTGTTGGCACTTGCTGGTAAAGCAATTGAATAAGCTGTCCATTGTCCTTGTCCACTTCCGCAAACTACTGTTTGTGCAGGAGTAGCAATTTGTGTCCAAGTAGTTCCGTCATAATACCAAACGGTTGCATAATCGGAACCGGCTTGTCCATTTTCTATGTAATCAAAAGCGAGTGTAATGCCTGTTAATCCTGTACAATTAATGGTGGGTGATTCCGCTCGCTTATCTGTTTTAACACAAATGCCCAAGCCACACAATCCTCCTGCATCGTAAGAAGCTCCTGCGTCTAATACAAAACCATCATGGGCGCCAATATGCAAACTGGCAAGTGTTGCCGTGGCACTGGCAGGTTTGCAGCCCGTGCCACATACTCCCGCAGTATGCCCATTTTCAGCACAACTTACATACCAACGATTGGCTTGTGCTGCATTTGCACCTAATGAAGTATTATCTGTCCATGCGCCATTTGTACCAGCATAAAAACTAACATCACAACCAGCTGTACAACTGTTATTAAAAGTTTCCGTCCAAAAAACTTGCGCCTTCAGTTGAGTGCTAAAGATTAAAAACAAGAGCAGGGTTGTAATTTTTGACATCATTGAAATTAATTAATTGATAATCAGCTATACAAATAGAATCTTTATTTTTTAGAAAAGCAAATAATTTCTCGTTAGACTTTAAACAAAAATTAAATTATACTTTTTCCATCGTTTCTTTTTCGATGTAAAAAATATATTTTTCGATGTTTTTGTAACCCATTTCCGTTAAAGCATCGGCATATTTTTCAATTTGTTTTTCGTATTTTTCCGATACTTCACCTGTTTTATAATCCATTACGATGGTTTTGCCTTTTTCTAAAATGATTCTGTCTGGTCTATAAACAGTACCATTTCTCAAAATAATTTCCATTTCGGATTTAATAGTTAATCCTTCTTGAAAAAATATTTTTACGTGCGGGAGTTGCAACATTCTGTTTAATTTTTCTTCGAGGATCTCTAATTCTTCCTTCGATAGCAAGGCTTTTGTTGCTAATTTTTTTATTGCTTCTGGAATATCGTTTAGCGTTTTAATTTTCGAAAGCGCATAATGCACCGCAATTCCGTAATTTTTTCTGTTATTATTGTCATTTGTACTGGTTCTTATTTTAATATTTTCACGCCAATTTTGAGTATTGAATGAAGGAATCGGATACAAGTCGTTTGAAAAATTATTTTTTTGAACCTCATTTTCTGAGATGAAATTTCCATATTCATAAACGGTTTTATCGCTTTGCCATTGGTTTGTTTGCTGTAAATAATATGAAAACATATCTGCTATGTTTTTAATTTCTTTTACGTTTTCCTTACCAGAAGAAGTAAGTACAAAAAGTTTTTTTTCAGCGCGAGTTAAAGCAACATAAACGAGATTCAAATTATCGAGTAAAATTTTATTTTTTTCTTCGATGTAATTTTCTGCATAAGCTGTTTTTTCAAGCTTTTGAGAAACCGGAAGAATCGCTGCCGACAAACCTTCTAAACTATTTTTTTCGTCGATATCTACCCAAATTTCATTTTTGTTTTCGCTCAAATTCCAATTTGCAAAAGGAAAAATAACGGCTTTAAATTCCAAGCCTTTCGAATGATGAATTGTCATGATATTTACGGCTTCGCTTCCTTCCGAAACAACTATGGATGGCTGATTTTGCTCTTCTTCCCACATTTCGATAAATGCTTCAATTGTGGCATTTTGTTGGATCGAAAATGTAAAAACTTCTTCCAGAAAAAAATGTACGTAAGTATTATTTTTTGCAATAAAACCTGGCTGACGAATAATCTCTTCGCACAATTCATACAAAGGTAATTTCAGGAGAAAATTTCGGTTTAAATCGAATCCGTTTTCCGATAAAAAATGAGAAAAATTTGCTTCTGAAAAAATAGTTTTTGAAATAGTTTCATGGAAATTATTTTTCGAATTCTTTTCCAATATATAACACAACATACTTGTTTTGCTGATGGTATCGTTCGAATTTTGTAAATAATTAAGTGTTGAAAAAATAAAATTTACGTCGCTAGATTTTTTTAATAAAAGAGAATCGGACGAAATAATGTTGATTCCTTTTTCATTCAAATACTGCGCGATGAGGCTTCCGTGCTTGTTTTTCCGAACCAATATCGCCACTTCGCTGAACGGAATTTTTTGTTCTTGAAGTTGCAAAATCAATTCATATATGCGCTCCAAATTTAACTCGTCAAACGTTTTTTCTTCTTTTTTCAGAAATTCGATCGACACAAAACCACCTTCGTTTTTTTCGTCAAATTCTTGTTCTGAATTTTTATAAACACCTTGATAATTCTCAGAAAGAGTAGTGGAAAGTGTTTTGAAAAAATCATTGTTGAACTGAATAATTTCTTTTTTACTTCTAAAATTTTTCTTTAAAAAACGTTCCTCGTAACCTCTTATCAAGGCTTTTTCGCGCTGCTTTAACAATAAAATATTTTCATGCTGAATGTGCGGCAAATCAGAAAACTGTTTTACATCGCCTCCGCGCCAGCGATAAATAGCTTGTTTCCCGTCGCCGACAAGCATGTTGAACTGATTTTCAGAAAGGGAATTTTCAAATAAAGGCAATAAATTCCGAAATTGAATGACGGAAGTATCTTGAAATTCATCAATCATGTAATTCGTATATTTTTCTCCCAAACGTTCATAAATAAAAGGAACTGGCTGTTCGGAAATTTCTTTCGAAATAATTTTTCCGAATTCAGAAATATGCACAATGTTATTTTCTGTTTTTATTTCTTCCAATAATTTTTCCACTTCACTCAGCAAAGCCATGGAATACATATTTTTTTGCAACAAACTGTATAAGAAAATTGTTTCTAAATCCCTTTTAATGAGTTCTTGAATCTCTGAATACGCTTGCGTAATTTTATTTTTTATGGATTCAAAAATTATTTTTTCATCTGGTTTTGCAGTATTTGAAAACCATTTGTCTTGCTCGATTGTTTTCGTTACATAACTGTTCGGTTCACAATTATCAAGTTCAATTTTTTTATCAGATAATTTCTTGAAATAGCCATAAATTCCACTGTTTTTATAATAAAAAACATCTTCATTTAATTGCTTTTCTTGGATTAATTTAAAAGCTGAATGTGCTATTTCTTGGAGTGAATTTTCAAACTTTTTAATGTCAAATTCAATCTTTTTTTTGATCGAAAAAAAATTTTCGAGCGGGGTATTTTTTAATTTTTCAATAAAGACTAAATCATTTTCTCGAAATAATTTTTTTGAAAATTGTAATAGGTCCTTTTCGATGTGCCAACTTTTTTCTTCGCTCGCTTTTGTTTCTGCAAAATCAAGCAATATTTTACTAATTAAATCGTCTGTCCCAGCTTTATTAATGAGCTTATTAACGGCAAGCGAAAGAATTTTTTCATCATTCATTTCGATTTCAAAATCAGTTGAAAGTTTTAAATCGCGTGCAAAGGCGCGTACAATTTTATGCACAAAACTATCAATAGTACTGATGCCAAAATCAGAATAATTATGTAAAATACTTTTTAATAAAAGTGTTGATTTCTCATTAATTTCCGACACTTTTAATCCGGTTTCCTCACACAATAATTGAAGCATCATTTTGGAACTTTCGGAAATCTTATTTTCATCGCTAAGCGAAAATTCTCTTAATGTTTTCAATACGCGCTCCTTCATTTCGGAAGCGGCTTTATTGGTAAATGTGATGGCAATTATTTTTCTGTAAGACGTTGGAGGTACTGTATTATCAAGCAATGCAAGTCGTAAATATTCTTTCACCAAAGTGAACGTTTTTCCCGATCCAGCAGAAGATTTATAAACAATAAACGACATTTGGTAAAGATATAAATTATTTGAAACGTTTATTTTAGCACTTCAAACATCGCTGTTGCTTTCAATAAACATTCTTCGTATTCCTGCTCTGGCATTGATTTTTCAGTAATAGCTCCGCCAGCCATAAACGATAAATAATTATTTTTTTCATTGTACAAAATACTTCGAATAACCACGTTAAAATCAACATCTCCGGAAGGCGTAATGTATCCGAGAGCACCAGAATACAAACCTCTTTTGGTACTTTCTAATTCTTCAATTAGTTGCATCGCTTTTATTTTTGGCGCGCCAGTCATCGAGCCCATCGGAAAAGTATTTTTTAAAATTTTCGTAAAATTTACTTTTTCAGAAACAGTTGCACTTATTGTCGAAATCATTTGATGCCAATAACTAAATGTGTAAATGCCGAAAAGTTCTTCCACTTTTACGCTTCCGCGAGATGCTATGCGTGATAAATCGTTGCGAACTAAATCTACAATCATCACATTTTCGTTGCGTTCTTTTTGGTCGTTGAAAAGATTCTTTTTCAATTCTTCATCTTCTTGTTCATTCGCACCGCGCTTTATAGTTCCTTTTATTGGTTGAGAAATTAGTTGGTTTCCAATACGCTTTAAAAACCTTTCCGGACTTGCTGATAGCAAATATTTATTTTCTAATTTATAAAATACAGAAAATGGATTAGGAGCAATTTTAGTTAGCTTTTCATAAATCTCTGTCGGATTTATGTGTGCATTTTCTGCATAAAATTCTTGACAAAAATTAAGTTCATAAACATCGCCTCTGCGAATGTGTTGCTGAATTATTCGAACCGTTTTTAAATATTCTTCGCGATTTATTCTTGATTTTATTTCGAGTTGCTTTTCATTCTTTGAAAAATTATTTTTTTGAAGAGCTGAAATTTCATTGAACAAATCAGCCACTTTTTTATCCGAAAAATTATTTTCCAAAAATCCAATTTTCAAAATATTTTTTTCGAGTATAAAAATAAATTCTGGCTGAAAAAAATGGAGTAGGGGAAAGCCCAAAAAATCAGGATTATTGGAAGTTAAGTCTTCTATTTCATTTTTTAAATCGTAAGATAGAAATCCGAAAAGCCAATCTTTTTTTTCGTCGTGAAACTTCTGTAATGCATTAAAGCATTCGCCTTGCGAAGGAGTAATTTCTGCAACAGCGCCCACGGCAAGACTAAAATCAAATGAAGAATAATTTTTTGTTAGAGAATCGTTGCTATTTAAATAACATACTTTATCGAATTGCTGCGCCCATTGTAAGAGTTTTAATTTAAACTCCGGAACATTTTGTAAAGTATGAGTACTGAATTTTCGCACAGACAAACTTACGAATTAGAGGTAAAAAGAAACGCTCGAAAAAAATATTTTTTCGAGCGTCAAAAATTCTATTAAAACTAAGCTAAAACGGATCGAGAAATAACGATTTTTTGTACTTCGGAAGTACCTTCGTAAATCTGCGTTATTTTCGCATCACGCATTAAACGTTCCACGTGATATTCTTTCACATAGCCATATCCACCATGAATTTGAACAGCTTCCGTTGTTACCCACATCGCCACTTTCGATGCAAAAACTTTTGCAATTGCGCTTGCTGCGCCATAATCCAAATGTCTGTCTTTTAGCCAAGCTGCTTTCAAACACAATAAGCGCGCGGCTTCTATCTCCGTTGCCATGTCGGCTAATTTGAATTGTATTGCTTGATGTTCTGAAATTGGTTTACCGAATGCTTTCCGCTCTTTGGAATAGGCCAACGCTAATTCGTAAGCTCCTGCTGCAATTCCGAGAGCTTGAGAAGCAATTCCGATGCGTCCGCCAGTTAAGGTTTGCATCGCGAATTTGAATCCAAATCCATCTTCGCCAATTCTATTTTCTTTCGGAACTTTTACATCAGTAAACATTAATGAATGCGTGTCGCTTCCGCGGATTCCTAATTTATTTTCTTTCGGTCCAACTACAAATCCGGGCATTCCTTTTTCAACAATAAAAGCATTGATGCCGCGATGCCCTTTTTCAGGATGTGTTTGCGCGATAACGAGATAAACAGAAGCAGAACTTCCGTTGGTAATCCAATTTTTTGTGCCATTCAATAAATAACAATCGTCTTTTTCAACAGCCGTTGTGCGTTGCGAAGTAGCGTCCGATCCAGCTTCCGGTTCCGACAAACAAAACGCTCCGATAATTTCGCCTTTTGCTAAACGC
The DNA here is from genome assembly GCA_039924845.1 of Bacteroidia bacterium. Lineage (NCBI taxonomy): Bacteria > Pseudomonadati > Bacteroidota > Bacteroidia > Bacteroidia bacterium. The sequence goes on along the minus strand of JBDTAC010000028.1, from coordinate 30,877 downwards.
GTTAAGTATTTTTGTTTTTGTGCTTCTGTTCCAAATGTTTCCAAACCCCAGCAAACAAGCGAGTTATTTACTGACATTACTACTGAAACAGATGCGTCAATTTTTGAAATTTCTTCCATTGCCAACACGTACGAAATTGCGTCCATTCCGCCACCTCCGTATTTCGGATCAACCATCATTCCCAGAAAACCTAATTCTCCCAATTGTTTTATTTCTGCCGCAGGAAATTTTTGATGTTCATCACGTCCTATTACGCCTGGTTTTAATACATCATTAGCGAAATCTCGTGCCGCTTTTTGAATCATTAAATGTTCTTCTGATAATTGAAATTGCATAACTCTTGTGTTTAAAAAATATTTTGCAAAGATAATTAAATATGCAGAATTAGTTGAGGATGAAAAACGCTCTCAAAAAAATATTTTTTTGAAACACAATTGAATCAAATTTCTTATTTCTTTTTAGTCGTAGTTTCTACGGAAGCAATTATATGCATCGGCTTAAAATAGCTGCCCAATTCAATAACAATGTGCCAAGTTCCATCGGCAGGAATAGTAAATAGAACGGGTGATTTTTCTGTATGTCCGCCCATGTAGCGGTGCGTGTGATGATCTTGATATTTTAAAAAATCGAAATGATGCAAGAGCATTATCTTTGCTGGTTTATCAAATTTTACCGTAACCACCGTGCCTTCGTGTGCCTTTACGATTTGGTGTAAGTATTTCATAATTTTGGAGTTTTAGAAAGATTATTTTTAAAAGAAAAGAATCTGATTATAAATGTATTATAAAAATATCGCAAAGTCAAATTTTATTATTATCCTATGAACTTTAACGAATTAAAATCTTTTTTGGATGAAAAAGTGGAAAAATACAATGCCTCCTTTTTTATTGAAAGTGATCCTATCAGCATTCCACATCTTTTTTCGAAGAAGGAAGACATTGAAATTTCAGGATTTTTAACTGCTACCATTGCTTGGGGAAAGCGTAGCATTATTATTAATAATGCCAATAAATTAATGCAATTAATGGATTTGGAGCCACATCAATTTGTGATGTCCGCGCAGAAAAATGAATTAAAAATGTTGGAAAAATTTGTGCATCGAACATTTAACGGAATGGATCTTATTTATTTTATAGTTTCGCTTCGAAACATTTATCAACAGCATCAAGGACTCGAAAATGCGTTTGTAAAAAATTTAAAAAAGACAGATGAAGATTTGGAGAACGCAATTATCGGCTTCCGAAAATTATTTTTTCAAATCCCTCATCCCGAAAGGACAGAAAAACACATTTCGAATGTCGAAAAGAATGCTGCTGCGAAACGTCTCAACATGTTTTTGCGTTGGATGGTTCGGAAAGATAAATGTGGCGTGGATTTCGGGATTTGGAATAAAATTAAAATGAGTCAATTATCTTGTCCTTTGGATGTACATTCGGGCAATGTGGCGCGTAAATTAAACATTCTCAAACGCTCTCAAGACGATTGGAAAGCAGTCAAAGAATTGGATGCTTTTTTGAGACTATTAGACGCGAAAGATCCTGTGAAATATGATTTCGCCTTGTTTGGCTTGGGCGTTTTCGAAGGCTTTTAAAAGCCTTCGAAAAAATAATTTTTCAAATACAATATTTCGTAAAAAGCACCGCACTGTATATATACCGTCGAATATTTTAGTACTTTTGTCGAAAATAATTTTTCAAAACCCAACCCAAAAAAAATTCAAAACTCAAAAACATGAAAAAAATCGCAATCGTTGTATTACTCGCAATGCCCTTTTTACACGCTTGCAAAGGTGGCGGAAGCGGCTCCAATCCACTGGCAGATAGCTTGAGTGAAGCCAATAAAAATTTAGAATCATCTGTGAATACAAAGGATTCTATCAACAAAGCCTTTGTCAATTCCTTTAATGTGATTGAAGATAATTTGGATAAAATAAAGGAAAAGGAAAAAATTGTTACTCTGAATTCGAAAGACGGAGAAACTGCGAAAAGTAAGCAAGACGAGATTGTGGATGAAATAAAAGCCATCAACGATTTGATGATAAAAAACAAAAGAGAAATTTATAATTTACGTAAAAGATTAAAAAGTTCTAATAGCAAAAATGAGGAATTACAAAAAATGATTGAACATTTGACGGAACAGTTGTCGGAGAAAGACGATGAAATTAATTCGTTGAAAGATCAATTATCGAAAGCAAACAGTTCATTAACAGATTTGATGAAACAATTTAGCGACAGTGTGGCGGAAATTCAGGAAGAGAAACAAGTAATTAACACTGCTTATTACGCTTTTGGAACCGCAAAAGAATTGAAAAAACAAGGAATTATTGTGAAATCTGGCGGAATAGTTGGCATCGGTGGAACAGAAACTTTGAAATCGGATTTCAATAAAGATTATTTTACAAAAATCGACATCACTAAAAATACAGCGATTCCGATGTATAGTAAAATAGAAAATATTGTAACCGTTCATCCTTCTGGATCTTATAAAATTACAGGAAACGCTAAAGTGGATACCTTAAATATTATAGATTATAAATCTTTTTGGAGCGCTTCTAAATATCTTGTTGTTGTTGTAAAACAGAAAAAATAAAATTATTTTTAAACGGAAACGTTTTTGAAAAAATCCTATCAATTTTGGTAGGATTTTTTTATTTATTAAAAATGCACTGTTTATAATTGTAAAAAAAAAGACTTTTAATTATCCGATCAAATGTGCACTTTTGGTCGATTTTAAAATGTAAGAATGCAAAAATCATATCTCATCATTGGTGTTTTTGCTGTTGCTTTATCTTGCAATCAACGGGATAACGTGCAACAATCGGTAGCTAATTATAGTCCAGCGAATACTATGGTTGCGGCTTCGCAACCAAAAGATACAGTTAGTGCATTACTCGAAAAATTAGATGCCAAAGACAAAACACATCAAATAGATTCTTTTTTTACAAAACTTTCTCAAAAAAATCATTTTAACGGTGATGTGCTTGTAGCGCAAGAAGGACAAATTTTGTACGAAAATTCTTTTGGCGTCGCCGATCGCAAAACAAAAGATTCTCTAAAAATACAATCCGATTTTCAGTTGGGTTCCGTATCAAAACAATTTACAGCGGTTGCGATTATGATGTTGAAAGAGCGCGGAAAATTAGATTATTCAGATACCATTCAGAAATTTTTTCCTGAATTTCCATATCCTGGAATTACCGTACAAATGTTGTTGACGCATCGTTCAGGTTTGCCCAATTATTTGTATTTCTGCGATCAATATTGTACCAGCCGAACCGGCGCTATTTCCAACATGGATGTCATTCATCTCATGACGCAACACAAGCCCGAAAAATATTTTAAACCCAATCGTCGTTTTCAATACAGTAATACTGGATATTGTGTATTGGCGGCTATTGTAGAGCAAGTTTCTGGTATGCCGTTTGCAGATTTTATGAAGAAAAATGTGTTCGATCCTTTGCAAATGCGCAATACAATGGTTTTTAATTTGCCGAACGACACGCTGATTCCGAATCCCACAACAGGCTACGATAAAAACGGACGCAAAGCAGGTTTTGATTATTTGGATGGAGTAGTGGGCGACAAAGGAATTTATTCCAATTTGGGCGATTTGTTTAAATGGGATCAGGCATTGTACACCAATAAACTGATTAAACAATCTACGTTACAAGATGCTTTTCAGCCTTATAGCAAGGAGTTTAGAGGAGATAAAAATTATGGTTTCGGTTGGCGGATTTTAAAAACCGACGAAGGAAAAGTAGTTTTTCACAGCGGTTGGTGGCACGGTTATAATTGCGTTTTTATTCGCCGATTGAGTGATAAAAGTACGATTATTGTATTGAGCAATCATATCAATTGGTGTATTAATGCTTCTCGCAATTTACTTAATGTCCTTAGTGAAACAAAAGATACCACGAGTTTGGATTTGAACGATTGATTTTTTTAGTTTGTAAGTTTAGAAGTTCGTAAGTTCAAAAAATATTTTTTACTAAACACATTTCGCAAAATACCTATTAATAAAAGCGTAGCGATATATAACGCTTAACGAGAAGGAGTAATTTTCACCGAAGTCATTGATAGCGAACCGCCAATCGGTTTATCATTAAAAAATGTTAGTTCTTCGTTTTTTTCCTTCAACGCCAATGCGTAAATTAAAGGTAAATAATGTTCTGGTGTTGGAATTGCCAATTCAAAAGCTTTTCCTTGTGATTGGAAATGGATTAACTTTTCAAAGTCGTCCTTTAACATATACGTTTTCATTTTTTCACTCGCTTCTATTGCCCAATCATAAGCGAAAGGTTGTCCTTCTAATTTATCCCAAGCAACTAATCTCAGATTGTGAACCATATTTCCGCTACCAATAATTAATACACCTTTATTTCTTAAAACAGATAATTGTTTTGCTAATTCAAAATGATATTGTGCTGGTTGAGAATAGTCAATACTCATTTCAATAACAGGCACATCTGCTTTTGGATAAAGATGTTTGAGTACACTCCAGGCTCCGTGATCGAGTCCCCAATTTTCATCTAAACCAACAGTTGTTTTCGTAATAATTTCTTTTGTTTGTTTTGCCAATTCAGGACTTCCAAGTGCTGGATATTGCACTTCAAAAAGTTTTTTGGGAAATCCACCAAAATCATGAATTGTTTTTGGATGTTGCATTGCCGTAACAAAGGTTCCTTTTGTTTCCCAATGAGCCGAAATGCACAAAATAGCATTGGGTTTTATCAATTCTGATCCTAATTTTCGGAAGCCGGAAACAAATTCATTTTCTTCTATTGCATTCATCGGACTCCCGTGTCCGAGAAATAAAACAGGTGTTTTATCGCTGTTGCCAAATGATTTTGTTAAATTATTTAGTGATTTTAATGTCATTGTTGCAAAGCTGAAAATTATTTTTTTCGTCCAACAAATCGAATTACCGAACCTTTTCCAATGTGGTATAATCCTTCATTTAAGTCAACTTCTTGTTCAACTAATTCTATCATTTCAAAATTACTGAAATCAGTTTTAATTTCATCAATAGAAAACAAAGTAGCAATGTCTTTCGGACCGCCAACTTTTGGATTTTTACTATTATAGTCTAAATGTTTTTTACTGAAAGCTTCAAAAATAATAATCCCGCCAGGCTTTAAGTAAGTCGTTATTATTTTATGATAGTCTGATTTTTTATCGGCAGGGAAATGAGCATAAATTAAAGCAATAGCATCAAATTGATTGGCTTGATAACTGAGCGTTTGAAACTCTCCAACTTCGTAATTAATTTCAACTTTATTTTTTTCTGCCAACTGAAATGCTTTCTTTTTTCCTTCAATACTTTGATCAAATGCGTGAACTTCCCAGCCGAGCGTTGCCGCAAAAACACCATTTCTACCTTCTCCATCCGCAGGAAATAAAATTTTCCCAACAGGAAATTTAATAAGCTGCTCTTTCAAAAATTCATTAGCTTTTTCGCCATAAGCGAATTCCTTTGCACCATAACGCTCGTTCCAAATTTCTTTCATTGTTTTATTTTTTAAATAATCATCCTTGAAATTTAACTAAAAATATAAAAAACGAAGGTAGCGCTTTTAAAAATATTTTTTCGGTATGGAATTTCTAAAATGAAATGAGGAATCCAAGCCTTGAATTTTTGTTTCTTCTTTCATTTGTTTGTAAGACAAAGGAAAGAAGAGTTTTCCTTACACAGATTCTGAATCAAGTTCAGAATGACGGCACATCTGATACCAATTAATGAGCTTCGAAAAAATATTTTTTCAAAGCTCATTTTACCACTTTAAAATTTCCAAAATAACAGATTCATTCTTTTTTTTACCTTTGATTTTTAAATCAAATTTTTATGGCAAAGAAAACGACAAAATCAAGTTCTATCTTGAATGCAAAATCGCATACTTTTTTAGAAAAATACTTGAACAATGCTTCTCCTACAGGCTTTGAAGCGGAAGGACAAAAAATTTGGTTGAATTATATTTCGCCTTATATAGATGAACATTTTGTAGATACTTACGGAACGGCTGTAGGTGTTATTAATCCGAAAGCGGAATACAAAGTGGTGATTGAAGCGCATGCCGATGAAATTTCTTGGTTTGTACATTACATCACCAAAGATGGTTTTATTTATGTACGCAGAAACGGTGGTTCCGATCATCAAATTGCGCCTTCGAAACGTGTAAATATCCATACAGATAAAGGAATCGTGAAAGCAGTTTTCGGTTGGCCCGCTATCCACACACGCGATGCCTCAAAAGAAGAAGCTCCAACTTTAAAAAATATTTTTTTAGATTGCGGTTGTATCACCGATAAAGAAGTGGAAGCATTGGGCGTTCACGTGGGTTGTGTAATTACGTACGAAGATACTTTTATGGTATTGAACGATCGCTATTATGTGGGTCGTGCATTGGATAACCGCATGGGCGGTTTTATGATTGCAGAAGTAGCGCGTATGCTGCACGAAACAAAAACAAAATTGCCTTTCGGATTGTATATTTCTAATTCTGTTCAAGAAGAAGTTGGTTTGCGTGGTGCCGAAATGATTACACAACGTATCAAACCGAACGTGGCGATTGTTACAGATGTGTGTCATGATACACAAACTCCGATGTTGAATAAAATTGCAAGTGGAGATTTACATTGCGGCAAAGGACCCGTTTTAACTTACGGACCGGCTGTTCAAAATAATTTATTGAAATTGATAATTGATACTGCGCAGAAAAATAAAATTCCGTTTCAGCGCGCAGCTGCTTCCAGAGCAACCGGAACGGATACCGATGCATTTGCATATTCTATTGGGGGCGTTGCTTCTGCATTGATTTCATTGCCTTTGCGTTATATGCACACCACTGTTGAAAGCGTTCATAAAGACGATGTGGAAAATGTGATAAAACTTATTTTTCAGACCTTGCAAAATATTAAAAAGAACCACGATTTTAATTATCTGAAATAGTTACATAAGTTTTTATGTCGAAAAAAAGAGGTTCGAAAAATTAATTTTTCGAACCTCTTTTTTTTAGGAAAATCCACTTTCAAAAAAATAATCTTTTGAAGAGAAAATAGTTCACTTCTTAAAAACTATAATAAGGAGAAATCATGAGGTAAACAATTACGCCGGAAAAGGTTACATACAGCCAAATGGGATAGCTCCAGCGCACAATTTTTTTATGTTGCGGAATTTGATTGCTCAGTCCTCTGAAAAAAGAAATTAATACCAAAGGAAGCACAACTGCTGCCAACAAAATATGTGTAATTAAAATCACATAATAAACGTAGCGAATATTTCCGGCTTGAAGCATTTCTGCTGCATCCAAAATACCATCGTGATTGAGATCTCCGTAGCGCGTTTCCACACCAAATGAATGGAACAAAACGTAGGAAAGCAAAAACAGCACAGAAAGTGAAAAAGCAGTTAAATTAATTACTTTGTGAATGTGTATTTTTCCTTGTTTGATAAAATAGAGGGAAAATAATAAAAGCACGAAACAAGTTCCGTTGAGGCAAGCATTTAATTTCGGTAAAATTTTTATCCATTCTGGAATGTGATTGGCTTTTGGTAAGGCGAATAAAATAGCTACTAATAAAAAAACGACTGCAGAAATGACGTAAATGAATCGTAAAATTTTTTTATCAGTCATCGAGTGCGTTTTTTTTTGGTTTTCGATGGACAAAATACTCATCAATTAACACGTGTGTTTCGTCAATTAAGCGATTTACATCAGTAACGCTTGTTCCTGTATAAATACCGCGTATGTGTTTGCTTTTATCTACTAAAACCAATTTATTGCTAAGTGAAAAACCATCGGAATCTTTTACAGAAAGTAAATAACCATCTTTTTGAAGCGCGTACATTTTTTGTTGATCACCGCGAATAAAACTCCAAGTTTTGGTATTGGCATGCACTTTTTTTGCAAAGGCAGAAAGCGCCGAAACGCTGTCTCGCAAAGGATCTATAGAAAAAGAAATAAATAAAATAGAATCGTAGCCTTTAAATTGTTCCTGAACTCGTTGCATTTCGGCAGCTAAAGCAGTTTCGTTTTTTCCTCCATTCGTGTAAAAAAAATCAGCGATATAAATGGTACCCAAAAATTTTTTTTCTGAAACGGAATCTCCGAATTGATTGATGCCATTAAAAGGCGGAGCACTGTAATAAACAGTGTCCGTTTTTTCTTTTCCATTAATAGTAATTGTATGAGGAGTTTTTGTCCCGAAATAACCGAGTCGAATAAAATTCGTTTTTCCAGTAGATAATAAGATGAATAAAACGGGTGGGAATAATAATATTCCGCCTATCAAAAGTCCTTTTTTTGACAAAACTTAAATTTTTATTTACTCTTTTACAGCCGCTGTTTTTTCTATCAGATTTGCTTTATCGCTCGGCTCACGATGTTTCATACAATAAGAACCTTCGATGATAATCAATGTAATCAAATACAAGATAAATACCATGTACGGCACAAGCACTATTCTTCGCATTGGCGTTACTTCGTGGCCTAAGTGCATGAAACTGTAAACGATGTAATAGGCTTTAAAAACAGTGAAGAAAATGAAAATTATTTTCTGTGCTAAGTCGCTGAAATGTTCGTTATAAATACCTACGGATAACTCGATAATGGTTACAACGAGCAATACCCAAAATACTTTCCATAAGGTCTTTCTAATTATTTGACCTTCTTCTTCGGAGTGTTGAGCAAGTTTTTCGTATTCTGGAAAATCATCGTGAAATTCTGACATATCTTTTTGGTGTTAAATGATTAGCTAATTAATAGACACTATTTTTGAAAAATTATTTTTATAACAGATAAAAGAAGGTAAATACAAATACCCAAACTAAATCCACAAAATGCCAGTACAATCCAGCTTTTTCAACCATTTCGTAGTGTCCACGTTTTTCATATCTTCCTTTCCAAACATTCAAGAAGATAATAGTGTTGATGACAACACCACTAAAAACGTGAAATCCGTGGAATCCAGTAATGAAGAAAAAGAAATCAGCAAAAACGGGTAAGCCGTATTGATTGTGATGCAAATTGGCGCCGTGTATCATAATGGTTTGCCAAGCACCGTTTTCAAAAACAGTTTTCGTAACACCATTTTCAGGACCAGTAATAAAATGATACCATTCCCAAGCTTGGGAGCCCACGAAAATCAATCCACCGATAATGGTTAAAAACATCCATTTCATCACTTCTTTTTTCTGAAGTCGTTGTCCTGCTTCAACGGCAAGTACCATGGTAACAGAACTCATAATGAGGACAAATGTCATAAAACCCACATACGCCAATGGAAGTGGATGATGTACAAATGGAAATTCGTTAAATACGTTACCCGGAATAGGCCATACATCAGGATATTTATGGCGCATAAATCCGTACGCACATAATAATCCAGAAAAAGTTAAGGCATCGGATACGAGGAAAAACCACATAAACATTTTTCCATAGCTTGCTCCTAATGGAGATACGCCTCCGCCCCATCCAGAGGGCTTTTCATGACTGTGAACTGTTGCTTCGCTTGACATAAAATCAGTAATTATTAATTAATTTTTGGTAAAATTTTTTGCAAGTTTAACGAATAAAATACAAAAACAGAAATAAATATACCCAAAGTGCATCTAAAAAATGCCAATAGATGGCACACAACTTTAAACCCAGCATATTTTCAGCACTGTATCTATTCAATAAAGATTTAGTTAGCACCACAATTAGGCAGATAAGTCCGCCAATTAAATGCAATAAATGCAATCCGGTTAATACATATAAAAAAGAACCAGCGGCGTTGCTTTTTACGCCTGTAAAAAATATATTGTTGGCGATTAAAATATGCCACGCTGCAAATTGTGAAAACGTAAATGCGATACCGAGTAAAAAAGTAATTCCAATGGCAATTTTTAATTTTTGTAATTGATTTTGTTTTGCGGCCATTACTGCCCAATTCATGGTGGCGCTGCTGGTTAAAATAATAGCAGTACTTAGCCAAAATAAACTTGGTAATTCAAAATGCAACCAACTGCCACTCATTTGGCGGATAACGTAACCGCTGGTGAGTCCGGCAAAAAGCATGATAATACTCACAATACCCAGCCACATAAGGGCTTTCATTGCTTTTTCTTTTAATGCTTTTTCTTCTGTTTCCAAAGGTAGTGTAGCTTCCATTTCAAAAAATTATTTTCCAAACATAATTGCTAATTGTACTAAGGGTAAATAGGCAAACGATCCGAACATTAATTGTTTCGCTGCTTTTACACTGCATTCTTTGTATAAATTATACGCTTGCCACAAAAATAAAATTCCGCAAATTAAAATAACAATTCCCGAAATAGTTCCTGAGAGACGAAAAAATACAGGCGTTAAACTTATCGGCAACAAAAATAAGGTATAAACCAATACCTGAAACGCGCTGCTTTTATCTCTTCCGCCAGAAGGCAACATTAAAAAGCCTGCCTTTTTATAATCGTCGTCCAATACCCAGGCAATTGCCCAAAAATGGGGGAATTGCCACATAAATTGCACGAAAAAAAGTATCCATGCGTAAAATCCTATTTCTCCGAAACCTGTTGTTGTTGCAACGTAACCAAGCATTGGAGGAATAGCTCCCGGAAAGGCGCCAACAAAAACGGCAAAAGGTGTTTTGCGTTTCATCGGCGTATATACTACCGTGTATAAAATCAATGCCAATGCGCCCAAAATGCCGCTCATCGGATTCATATAAACCCATAAAATAATAATCCCAGCAATTCCCATTATGGAGGCGATGCAAACAGCTTCGGTAACACTCATGCGGTTTTGCGGCAGCGGGCGATTAGACGTGCGTGCCATTAATTTATCTAAATCGCGTTCGATAATTTGATTGAAACCATTGGAAGAACCTGTTACTAAAAATCCACCAAGAATAAGTAAACCTAAATTTGTCCAATTAAGCGGAATGTCTGCGGCGTGGCACCCAATTACAAATCCTAAAGCTGCTGAAAAAACAACCAAGGAAGCCAAACGCAATTTCATAAAATGAGCGTAATCAACTATTTTGCTTGTAAAAGTTGTTTCTTTTTCCAACGGATATGTCTTATCTGCCAACAAATTGTGTAGTAATCGTAAAACGAGATTGCAATTTTACCAAAAAATTACGAATAGCAGAACAGAAAATTATTTTTCTATCTAAAATAAATTGTTGAAAAGCTTTCTTTTTAGTTGATTTTAGTAATAAAATCAATGTCAAAAACAGTTCAAAAAATTATTTTTTTGAAGCGCTTTTAAGTGATGGAATGTACGGCAGGGCAAGAATTTTTTTTGTGGATAAGCAGGTATTTTAATCCGATTTTTAATTCGAAAGCCTTATTTTTAATGTAAAAATTTGAATTGTAAGCGCGCGTCAAATCGGGATTGTAAAAGGCTTCCGTAAAAAATTTCAATTGTCCATAACTCACAAATTCGATGCCGGCACCTACAGCCCAACTTACGTGAAGTGCACTAAAACCGCCGATGACATTCGGAAAAACTTGCGCTTGTTTTGATAAAGCATATTCCATTCGCGGACCAATCAAAACATAAGGAATGATGCGAAATAACTCGTAACGAATTTTTAGATAATTATTAAAGGAAAGATAATTGATGCCATTTTCATAAGTATGTACGCGATGCAAGGTATCTGTAATCTGCTCTTCCACACCTTTTTGATTGTATTCGAATTCTGTTTCCCAACGAAAAATATCGTCGTTAAAAAATTCCGCGAAAATACTTCCGTTGTAACGAAGTCGGTATTTCTCAATAGTAGCAGGTTCTTCGACACTCCACTTTTGAGTGGAGTACGTGATTCCTCCTGTAATGCCAATACTGTTTAAAATTTGTGCATTGGAAGAAACACTGAAAATCAGTCCGAAGAAAATCGTTAAAAAAAAGTATCCAAAAAAATATTTTTTCGTCGTCATTTTTTATGCGCTAAAAACTTCCATTTCACGATTTACTTTTTTTACCAAACCTTGCAATACTTTGCCAGGACCGACTTCTGTAAAAGAAGATGCTCCGTCTTTTATCATTTGTTCCATTGTTTGCGTCCAACGCACCGGAGCGGTAAGTTGCGCAATTAAATTGAGTTTAATTGTATCCGGATTTGTTTCCGCCTTTGCCGTAACGTTTTGATAAATCGGACAAATCGGAGTATGAAACAAAGTGGCGTGAATAGCTGCTTCCAACTCTATACGTGCAGGTTCCATTAATGGTGAATGAAATGCACCACCAACAGGTAAAACCAATGTACGCTTTGCTCCTGCCGCTTTTAATTTTTCGCAAGCTTCGTTAATTCCTTTCAAAGAGCCTGAAATAACAAGCTGTCCCGGACAATTATAATTTGCAGGAACGACAACTTCATCTGTAATTTCGGCACAAATTTTTTCAGCAATGGAATCATCCAATCCTAAAATTGCCGCCATAGTAGAAGGTGTTTTTTCGCAAGCTTTTTGCATCGCCAAGGCGCGTTTCGAAACCAAAATTAAAGCGGATTCAAAATCCAAAGTTTTGTTCGCAACAAGCGCAGAAAATTCGCCTAAAGAATGTCCGGCGACCAATTCTGGTTTAAAATTTTCGCCCAAAGTTTTAGCGAGAATAACAGAATGCAAAAAGATGGCAGGCTGTGTTACTTTGGTTTGTTTTAACTCTTCTTCGCTTCCGCTGAACATGGTATCCGTAATACGAAATCCAAGAATTTGATTAGCAGATTCGAATAATTTTTTTGCCAATTCGGAACTTTCGTAAAGTTCTTTTCCCATGCCTGAAAATTGAGAACCTTGTCCGGGAAAAATAAATGCCTTCATAAAAATATTTTTTTGAATTTAATAATTGTAAATATCCGTAAAAATAAAAAAGGAAACGATTGAACATTTCCTTTTTTATTCACAAATTATTTTTGAAAAAATTATTTTCTACCTCCGAATATTCTCAACAATGCCAAAAACAAGTTGATAAAATCCAAATACAAACTTAATGCTCCGAAGATGGCTAATTTAGCGGCTGAATCGGTTCCGTTTTCGACAGTTGAACCGATTTTTTTCAATTTCTGAACATCATAAGCAGTTAATCCGGTAAAAATTAAAACGGCTAAAAAGCTGATGAGATAATCCATTCCAGAACTTTTCATAAATATATTTACCACACTTGCGATAATAATTCCGATTAATCCCATAAACATTAATGAGCCAAATTTTGTTAAATCCGTGCTGGTAGTATATCCTACAATGCCCATCAAACCAAACATTCCAGCCGAAACAAAAAAGATAGAAGCAATGGACGCTCCAGTATAAGCTAAGAAAATAAAACTTAAACTCATGCCCATTAATATGGAAAATGCGATGAATAAAAGCAGTAAAACTGGATAAGAAAGTTTATTAATGCCAAACGACATCAACAAAACAAAACCAATGGGTGCAAACATAACAATGTACCCGAGCGGTGTCATTCCTGTATTAGTTATTAGCATTTGCAATAGCGATGCGCTGTGTCCGAAAAGATAAGCCACCACGCCTGTTGTAACGAGTGCAAAAAACATCCAAGAAAATACACTTGCCAAAAATGTTTTCGACATAGCTCCTGATTCTATCGGAGCTGGCTCGGAAATGTTGAAATTAAATCCTGAATTCGTATCCATTATTTTATTTTTTTAAGGGTTTGAAAAAATATTTTTTCGAATTGTTTTTACGATACAAAAGTACAATTTTTAATGCAATTTAGAACCAATTAAGCTGATAAATTCTTTTCGAGTAGGATCTTTTAAAAATTCACCCGTAAATGCAGAAGTGGTAGTAACGGAATTTTGTTTTTGGATGCCGCGCATTTGCATACACAAATGCGAACACTCAATAACCACAGCTACTCCGAGCGGTTTTAATGTTTCCTGAATGCAATCTCTGATTTCGGTTGTCAAACGTTCTTGCACTTGTAATCGTCTGGCGAAAGCATCCACCACACGCGGAATTTTACTCAATCCTACAATGTGTCCGTTGGGAATATAAGCTACGTGCGCCTTTCCGAAGAAAGGTAAAATATGATGTTCGCACAAAGAATACACTTCAATGTCTTTCACAATTACCATTTGCTGGTATTTATCAGTAAACATAGCAGACTTTAATATGTCAGCCGGATTTAAACAATGTCCGCTTGTCAAAAATTGGATTGCTTTTGCAGCTCTTTCAGGCGTTTTTAGCAAACCTTCGCGCGAAGCATCTTCACCGATTGTTTCAATAACTGATTTATAATTGTCCGCCAATTTTAAGGTTTTTGGAACATCGTATTCATCCAATTTCTTATATCCGCTCATCTATTTATCTTCTAAAAAGAGTGTTTGAAAAAATATTTTTTCGAGTGTATTTATTTCCCGAAATATTCTACGTAATTATTTTCTGTTTCGTGCAATTTTACGCAATGCAACTTACAGCCTAATTTATTAATGGGAGTTTCTAATTGTTCCCAAATGGCAATGGAAATATTTTCGGTAGTTGCCATTTTATTTTTCATAAAAGACACATCCAAATTTACATTTTTATGATCCATCACATCCACCACGTATTTTTTTATAATTGTGCTCAATTGTTTTAAATCCGCTACAAATCCGGTCTCTTTATCCGGATCACCTTTGACGGTAACAAAAAGTGTATAATTATGTCCGTGCCAATTCGGATTAGCACATTTTCCGAATATTTCGATGTTTTTTTCATCGTCCCAATTCGGATTGAAAACCTTGTGGGCGGCATTAAAATGCTCTCTGCGTGTGATGTAAACCATAGTTAAAAAATTGGCTGCAAATATAAGAGGAAATAATAATATAAATCCTTTTTATTTTACAGATTTTTTTTGAAAAAAAACCGACTCTTCACAGAAAAAATCATTTGTATCTTCACGAAAACTTATTTTTTTGAAAGGCTTTTCTTTTAACATTTTTTGAGTTTGAAAAATTATTTTTTTGAAGACGTAAATGTCATGATGAAGTCGATTGGTACATCTGCACATCTTTAAACTTTTAAATCAATTTTTCATTTCCTATACATTTTTAGTAGCTTTGCCGAGCAAAAAACGCAGCGTGTATGAATAAACTTTCCGACAGAATTAACAGCTTGTCTGAATCGCAAACCATTGCCATGGCAAGGAAAAGTCGCGAATTGATTGCGCAAGGCATTGATATTATCAGTTTAAGTTTAGGCGAACCTGATTTTACCACTCCGCAACCAATAAAAGATGCAGCCAAAAAAGCGATTGATGATAATTTCAGTTATTACACGCATGTTTCGGGCTATTTAGAGTTGCGCGAAGCCATCGCTAAAAAATTTAAACGCGATAATAATTTGGAGTATACCGCCGATGAAATTGTGGTTTCTACCGGCGCCAAACAATCCATCGCCAATGTGGTGTTAAGCCTTATAAATCCAGGTGATGAAGTATTAATTCCCGTTCCCTATTGGGTGAGTTATTTAGAGATTATCAAATTAGCCGAAGGAAAAACGGTGCTTATTCCTGCTTCCATTGCTACTAATTTTAAAGTAAATGCTGCACAAATTGCCGCAGCCATTACGCCCAAAACACGCTTAATGATTTTTAGTACGCCCTGTAATCCAACAGGAACGGTATATACAAGAGATGAATTGAAAGCGATTGCTGAAGTAATTGTGCAACATCCGGACGTGTACATTATTTCGGATGAAATTTACGAACACATTAATTTCGTTGGCAAACACGAAAGTATGGCACAATTTGATTTCATCAAAGACCGAGTGATTACTGTAAACGGAGCTTCAAAAGGTTTCGCGATGACGGGCTGGAGAGTGGGTTATATTGGCGCACCAAAATGGATTGCGCAAGCCTGTGATAAAATGCAAGGACAAATTACTTCTGCTACGTGTTCCATCGCTCAAAAAGCCGTTCACAAAGCAGTTGAACTGGATCCTTCCATTACTTTTCCGATGCGCGATGCCTTTAAAAAGCGCAGAGATATTGTGTTGGAAAAGATGAACGAAATTCCGGGATTTAAAACCAATTTACCCGATGGTGCTTTTTATGTTTTTCCAGAAGTAAGTTATTATTTCGGAAAAAAAAATGGAACATTTATCGTAAACAACGGCACCGATTTGTGTTTTTATTTATTGGAAAAAGCCCACGTAGCCATCGTTCCTGGTGCCGCTTTCGGCGATGATAACCATGTGCGATTTTCCTATGCTGCTTCCGAAGAAAAATTAATCGAAGCCTTAAAAAGAATGAAACAAGCTCTTTCAGAACTCATCTAAAAAAATATTTTTCCATTGACAACACACGCACTCAACAGTCTTTTCGATTCCTTTGATGATTTGAACGTACTCATCATCGGAGATGTGATGATTGATTCCTATTTATGGGGAAAAGTTAATCGTATTTCGCCGGAAGCTCCCGTTCCGGTCGTTACCATTCAAAAGAAAGAACATCGCTTGGGAGGCGCAGCCAACGTGGCTTTGAACGTACAAGCCTTGGGCGCAACGCCTATTTTATGTTCGGTAATTGGCGTGGATGCACAAGGACAATTGTTTCTTGATTTATTGAAAAAGCAAAAATTAAGTCCGAAAGGAATTTTAAAAAGTAGAAATCGTATTACCACTGTAAAAACAAGAGTTTTAGGTAACAATCACCAATTATTACGAATTGATGAAGAGATAGAATCAAACATCAGCAGCGTGGAAACCGAACAATTACTTTTCCGGATTTCCTATTTAATCATTCACGAGAAAATTGATGTTATTATTTTTGAAGATTACGACAAAGGCTTGATAACAGCCGATTTGATTAGCGAAATTGTACGCATCGCGAAACAAAAAAATATTCCTACAGTAGTAGATCCGAAGAAAAAAAATTTCCATCATTACAAAGGAGTTTCTTTGTTTAAGCCCAATTTGAAAGAATTAAAAGAAGGTTTAAAAAACGATTTCAATCATTCGAATATCAAAGAATTAAAAAAAATCGTAGATCAATTTCGTGCCAAACAAAAAATTGACACTGCACTTATTACCCTTTCGGAGCAAGGAATTTACGTCAATAATAAAAAAACAAAAAAACTAATTCCCGCTCATATCCGCAACATTGCAGATGTTTCGGGTGCTGGCGATACTGTTATCAGCGTTGCGGCACTTTGCGCAGCGATGGATCAAGATGTGGAAACCGTAGCAACTCTTTCCAACCTCGCAGGCGGTTTGGTGTGTGAGCGCGTAGGCGTTGTGCCGATTGATAAAAAACAATTATTGAAAGAAGCCATTATTTTGTTCTCCGAAAAATAATTTTTCAAACACCATGAACGCAGTCGTTACGCCTTACAAAAACAGTGAATCTGGAAAGAAAGAACAAGTAGCACAAATGTTTAATGCCATTGCGCCGCGTTACGATTTCCTGAACAACTTGTTATCATTGGGCATTCATATTTTATGGCGAAAAAAAGCGATTCGTTTATTGAAAAAAAAATCGCCGAAACGGATATTAGATATTGCAACCGGTACAGCTGATTTTGCTATTGAAGCAACGCGTTTACATCCTGAAAAAATAATCGGAATTGATATTTCCGAAAGTATGTTGAAATTCGGAAAAGAAAAAATTACGAAAAAAAAATTAACAGATTTAATTGATTTACAATTAGGAGATTCTGAAAATTTAATTTTTGAAGATGCTTATTTTGATGCAATTACAGTAGGTTTTGGCGTTCGTAATTTTGAAAATTTAGAAAAAGGATTGAGTGAAATTTACCGCGTTTTACAAAAGGACGGAATGTTTGTGGTGCTTGAATTTTCAAAACCTACAGCATTTCCAATAAAACAATTGTATGAATTTTATTTTTTGAAAATTTGTCCGCTGTTGGGAAAATATTTTTCGAAAGACAAAGCAGCGTACAATTATTTGCCCGAATCGGTAAATGCTTTTCCTGCTGGAAATGCTTTTTTAGAAATCATGCAAAAAATAGGTTTTAAAAACACCTTGTGTTACCCATTGAGTAAAGGAATTGCTTCTATTTATGTTGGAGAAAAATAAGGAGCTAAAATATTATCTGTTTTTCTACGTTACACAAGCTAATTTTAGTGAATAAAAAATTGAATTTCCAAAAAATAATTTTTCTTATTGGTATTTGTTGCATCAGCGGAACGCTGATGGCACAGGGCGATCCGCATGGTGTCGAAAATTTGCCGAAATACGAGAACGAAGTATTACACTTCGGATTTAGTTTGGCTGCTAATTCCACCAATTTTATTATTCAAGAAGCCAATATGCCCAGTAATGATTCTGTCCGTTCCGTGCTTGCATCGCCTGAATTGGGCTTTAATCTCGGCATCATTTCGGATGTGCGTTTGCAACGTTATTTGACCATTCGCTTTTTACCAGATTTGTCTTTTTCACAGCGCGATTTAACCTATCAAATAGATGGAAAAAAAGATACTCTTCAATGGGTAAAAAAGGTAGCTTCTACTTTTTTGGATTTTCCGATTGATTTAAAATTACGATCTGCTCGGTATCAAAACGCTTCCGCGTATATTCTGGGCGGTTTTAAATACATTATTGATTTGGCTTCACAGCGAAATGCCACGAATACTGAAGATCCTCGGACACAAATTGTAAAATTGGTAAAACCCGATTGGGGCTACGAATTTGGCGCTGGCGTTGAATTTTATTTACCTTATTTTAAATTCGGAATTGAAGGGAAATTATCTACTGGAATTAACAATGTTTTGGTTAATGATCATACTGTTTTTTCCAATTCCATTGAGCAACTCAAATCCAAAGTTTTCCTACTTTCTTTTACTTTTGAAGGCTGATTTTATTCGAAAATGATTCAAGAAATTAATATTGTCCTTTCTCCTCGCGAAGCAGACGATGAAAGCATTCTGAAAAAAAAAATTTCGGAAGACACCGGTTTCGACCTCGAACAAATAAGTGGGTATAAAATATTAAAACGCTCTATCGACGCGCGTTCTCGAAACATTAAAATCCAACTTAAATTAGAAGCTTATATTCAAGAACCGCTTCCCGAAAAAAAAATTTTCAAAACGGATTATCCCGATGTATCGGGAAAAGAAAGCGTATTAATTGCTGGAGCCGGTCCAGCTGGACTTTTTGCCGCTTTGCGCTTGATCGAACTCGGTAAAAAACCCGTTATCATTGAACGCGGAAAAAATGTAAAAGATCGCCGCCGCGATTTAGCCGCGATTCACAAACAACACATCGTACATCCCGATTCCAATTATTGTTTTGGAGAAGGCGGCGCTGGTACGTATTCTGACGGAAAATTATATACGCGTTCCACCAAGAGAGGCGATGTTTCTAGGATTTTAGACATTTTTGTAGCACACGGCGCCAACGAAGATATTTTAGTCAATGCGCATCCGCACATCGGCACCAATAAGCTTCCGAACATCATCGCAGCCATGCGCGAAACGATTTTAAAAGCAGGTGGCGAAATTCATTTTAATACACGTATCACCGATTTCATTTTGAAAAATAATTTTTTCAAAGGCATTCAAACGCTTTGTGGAAAAGAGTTTTTGGCAGATAAAATTATTTTAGCAACCGGACATTCCGCCAGAGATATTTTTGAAATCTTGCATCGAAAAAATATTTTTTTGGAAGCAAAACCTTTCGCGATGGGCGTTCGTGTGGAACATCCGCAAAGTCTAATTGATTCTATTCAATACCATTGTTCGGAAGAAGAAGTAGAAAAAACGCGTACGCATTTGCCAGCAGCGCCTTACAGCCTTGTAGCGCAAGCCGGCGGAAAAGGCGTTTATTCGTTTTGCATGTGTCCAGGTGGAATTATTGCGCCTTGCGCCACAGCGCCAGAACAAGTAGTAACCAATGGTTGGTCGCCTTCCAAACGCAACAATCCTTTTGCGAATTCAGGCTTAGTAGTGAGCATTGACGTATCCGATTTAAAAAAGTACAGCGAACACGGTGCTCTGGCAGGAATGTATTATCAACAAGAATTGGAAAAAATGGCTTTTGAAGCAGGTGGAAAAACACAAACGGCTCCAGCACAACGTTTAATGGATTTCATTCAGAAAAAAAATTCTGCAACACTTCCAATTTGCTCGTATCAACCGGGAATAAAATCAGCTTCTTTACACGAATTATTACCTCATTCCATCAGCTCAGCTTTACAAGAAGGATTAAAAATATTCGGACAAAAAATGCCGCGCTATTTAACCAACGAAGCCGTTATTGTAGGCGTAGAAACCAGAACCTCATCGCCTGTAAAAATTCCGCGCGATAAAGAAACACTCGAACATCCTCAAATAAAAGGATTTTACCCTTGCGGAGAAGGCGCAGGCTATGCAGGAGGAATTATTTCCGCTGCCATTGACGGCGAAAAATGCGCTGAAGCGATTTCCAGAAAATAAAGGTTTTGCATTATTAGATTTATGTGCTACATTTGCGCCCGCATTTAGGCGATTAATTTTGTTTTATTGTATAAGTTCGGGGCGTAGCGTAGTCCGGTCATCGCGCCTGGTTTGGGACCAGGAGGTCGCAAGTTCGAATCTTGCCGCCCCGACAACACTTTTAGCTAATTCGTAAATGAGTTGATTTGAAAATTATTTTTTCAAATTTTTGTTTGCACGATTAGCTATATTTTTTTGGTTCCGTAGCTCAGTTGGATAGAGCAACTGCCTTCTAAGCAGTAGGTCAAGCGTTCGAATCGCTTCGGAATCACTACTCAAATGCACCACTTACCGACTTTAAGATTGTAGTCATTTTTTATTTGCATACAATTTGCATACAAACAGGCATCTAAAAGTTTTGTTTGAGATTCAATCTTTTCACAGAGCTTATAGAACCTAAAAACATAAACGGTTTATGGTCGTTTTCTATATGACAACTTTCATCGCAATATATGTTGAAGGTTTTACTCATTGGCAATACACTTGTTGGGCGTGTTAAATTTCTTCGTCAAAAATGTCAAATCCTTTTGGTATTCGCCTATTTAAAAATCTTATTCCAATATACATGTACAAAATTCCAACTAAAACAAAAATCTTCGCTATAAATAGAGTTGAATCAATTTTTTTGTCAATATTATTAATGGTATTGAAGTCCAAAAAGTAAGGTAAAAAGATTAAAATAGCTCCAGTAAAAATAGATGCCCATCCCATAATTTTCAAATTTGTACGACTTTTGAAATTAGAGCCTTTATTTGGTTGAAATAATAAATTAAGAAATGGAAGTCTGAAAGTGAGTAACCCTTTTCTAATAACCTCTTTTACTGATTTAATAGACCCTTCTAATTTCACGTCACTACTAAAATTTCCAGTATAAGCTATTTGAACAACTATACCTTCCTCAAAATCAAAGAAATCAAATTGTATTAAAACTGATTTCTTGTCTTCTTCAATTTTTATTTTAAAATCATTTGCAACATTTTTTTGAAATATAATTTCAGCATCGAGAATATCAAATTTATTCTTCACTGTAATTCTTAAAGGATTTATATGCGCTATATCTGTATATTCAATTGTATCCCTGCCATCATTCCAGATAGCAATTTTAGTTATTGATAGGTTCTCAATTTTTTTTCCGGAATATAAAATTTCTACAGTCTCGATTTTTTTAATGCTTTCACGAATGAGATTTATAGTTCTAACAATATAAATCGGTATTTTAGTTTTTTTGCTTTTAAAATAGAAATAAAAACTAAAAATTATTCCTAAAATAGCCAATATTAAGAATACAAAATTTAATATTGGGTTTCCGCTAAACCAGTTATTAATATTATTAAGCAACTCTTGCATTTTGGTTTTGAATTAATTACGCCCAACTTGTATATTGGTCTGACAAAATGAAACCTATATAACCGTTTTTGAGTAGATAGGTTTGAATAGAATCAGGCTTAGACGGAATCAAATATATCGTTTTTTCATAAATCACCAAATTGAGAATTAATGTTTTGTAAATTCATTGTATTAATATGGGTGATGGGACAATTAATATTTTTCGGGAAGGGTATATTTATAACAACACTGAATAGGAGCAAATTGACAAAGTATTTCTTGGATTGGATAAAACATCAGTAAACAACTCAAGTTTTAAATTTTTTAAATATTCTAATTCCGTATCGAAGGATATTTTTGCAAATATTTGGCAAAAGAAAAGCCTCCCTATTGGAAGGCTTTTCAAAACAAAAATATTTTTTACTTATAAGTTAAATGCTAAACCAAGAGTACTTGTTACTAATCCTATTGGCATAGTTGATTTAGTTGTATAAGTTTTGGTGTAGTTGAAAGATGTACCTGATTGGTATGTGCCTATTTGTGCATCTGAATATCCTGCGTAGCAAATGCTTGCGCCAGTATAAGCTACGTTAAAAGTTAATCCAATTTTATCGCTTAAATTATATTTTAAACCAGCTCCTAATTGGTAACCAAAGCCGATTCCTCCATTACCGCTTACTGTTTCAGTATCAAAATAACCATTAATAGTTTCAGTAGGCATATTGGCTGTAACAAGTCCAACTAAAACGCGAATATTTACTTTTAATTTATTGCTTGCAGGTAGAGAAAGAAATGGACCTGCCAAATATTGACCTACATTATAACCTTTTGATGTAAAAGTTTCATCATAATTTGCAAGTCTATTCTCCGACATAAAAGTGGCATTATCAAAGGAATTCATATTCTCGCCAATGTAAACCATCCCGCCAATATTACCTGAAAATAAATAACTAGCTGTTACATCAAAATGGAATCCTGTTTGTGCATACATTCCGTAATTTCCCGTTCCCATTGGCAATGCAGCGCCAGCCGAAACACCAAGTGTAAATTTGTTGCCGTTGTTACTGTTATCTGCTTTGGAAGTATAAATAATACATAAAGCTACCACTAATGTGAGAATTTTTTTCATGTTTTTAGACTGTTGGTTTAATAATCTATATGATAAAGATATAAAAAAACGCAAACTGTTAACAGTAAATAATATTGTATGTAAAGGAATTGTAAAACTTCGTTGTCCCCTTAAAAATAAAAAGCCCCATAAGTATAAACTTACAGGGCTTTTTCCTTTTAATAAGCGGTCCGGACGGGACTCGAACCCGCGACCCCGTGCGTGACAGGCACGTATTCTAACCAGCTGAACTACCGAACCAAAATTCTTTAAAGAACCAACCTTTAATTAAAAGGAGTGCGAAAATAGTTTATTTTTAATTCTCTGCAAAATTAATTCGTAAACTAATTGGATTATTCTTTGAAAAATTATTTTTTGGAAGCCCTTTTTTTAGTGCTACAAAAATTATTGCATTCTTGTCCTTTTCAGGAGATAGGGAAGTAAAACTTGCTCAAAACCCTTGCTAATATCGGCTTCTACAAAATCAATGTGGTATTGACCGCAGCGTAACATCAATTCTTTTTTATATGCCGCCAACGTTTTAACATAATTTTCCTTTACTTTATTGGGATGCACTTTAATATTTTCGCCTGTTTCAACATCAATAAAACTATACGGGCGGTTTTCAAATTCAAAATCAATTTCCGTTGATTTATCCACCACGTGAAATAAAACAACTTCGTGTTTATTGTGTTTTAAATGTTGCAAAGCCTGAAAAACGTTTTCGTTCTGATCTTTTGAATCCATCATATCGCTAAAAATAATTACCAATGAGCGCTTGTGAATGGATTCTGCAATTTGATGGATGGCGCTGGCAGCAAAGGTGTTTTTGCGTTGCGGTATTTTTGCCTCTTCAAAAATTAATTTTTCGAGTTCTTGAAAAAGAATTTTATAATGTACCGGACTTGATTTTGCTGCGGTGTGCTGCTCCATCGTTTCCGAAAAAACACTTAAACCAACAGCATCGCGCTGTTTGCGCAATAAATAAGTGAGTGCGGCAGCGCAATAAACCGAAAATTTTAGCTTGTTGAAAAAATCCTTTTTTCCCTTTTCTGGCAAAGGATATAGCATCGAAGTAGAATTGTCAATCAGGATTTGACAACGTAAATTGGTTTCTTCTTCGTAGCGTTTTACAAATAATTTATCAGTTTTTCCGAATAATTTCCAGTCGATGTGTTTGGTGGATTCGCCTTTATTATACAAACGATGTTCGGCAAATTCAACCGAAAATCCGTGAAAAGGACTTTTATGCAAACCTGTCATAAAGCCTTCCACAACTTGTTTGGCGATTAATTCGAGGTGCGAGAAATGTTGTACTTTTTGATAATCAATTTTGTTTTCCAAAAGCGTTTGATTAGCAATTTTTGGATGAAGAAAAAACGTCTGACAATTTATTTTTAATCGTCAGACGTAGAAATAATTTATTTCAATTGTGCGTCAATTTTACCCGCAAGCACTGATTTTGGAACGGCTCCAACTTGTTTGTCCACAACTTGTCCGTTTTTAAAAAACAAAATTGTTGGAATGTTACGTATTCCGAATTGTGCGGAAATGTTGGGATTGCTGTCCACATCTACTTTTCCGACTACTGCTTTTCCTTCGTAATCTTTTGCTAATTCAGCCACTACGGGACCAACCATGCGGCAAGGTCCGCACCATTCTGCCCAAAAGTCTACCAATACTGGTTTGTCTGATTTCATCACCAACTGTTCGAAGTTGGCATCTGTGAGTTCTAAAGCCATTTTATGTTTTTTTAGTTTGTAAATTTATTGTTTGAAAAATTATTTTTTTGAAGGTGATAATCTGTCTTCTTAAATCAAAGTCTTTGCCAAAAAAAATGTTGAGCCAAATTGTCAGTTTTATTAATTTAAACGGTAATTCAATTCCGAAATTTCGTCTAATTTTTTGATTAGTTCATTAGTGATGTCAATTTTTATTTTTTTAGAAGGCATTTCAATGGAAATATTTTCCGCTTTATCGTACACCACAAATCTCACGTTGCATTTTCCTTTCTTTTCAGAATCAAAAAGTGTTTCCATTTGATGGATAAAATTATCTGATAAATCGTTTAAAGACAATTGAAAGGTAATACTTTTTAGCATTTTATCCTTAATTTCATTGAGTAATTGAATGGAACTGATTTTAAATTCCAATTGCTCGGAATTATTCCAACGTTGTTCCACTTTTCCTTTTACAAACACAAATGCTTCGTTTACTAAAAACGAACGAACGTTTAAATATTCTTTTGAAAATACAGCAAAATCGTGCGTCGAATCGTAATCTTCCAAGCTAAATGTGCCGAACATATTTCCAGTTTTTGTGGTTTTATGTTGTGCATTTCCGATGATGCCTGCGATGCAAATTTCTTTTCCGTTTTTAAGTTTTTGCAAATCTGCCAAATCTGCCATTTTATGGGTACAAAAACTCATTTCTAATTTATAATCATCCAAAGGATGCCCAGAAATATAAAAACCAATTACTTCTTTCTCCGCTTTCAAGGACTGAATATTTCCCCAAGGTTCGCAAATCGGAATAATCGGTTCTGGAATTTGTGTTTCTACCGCATCGCCGAAAAGGCTGTTTTGATTGCTATTTTGAGAATCTTGAAAAGCAATTCCGTAGCGAATTATTTTTTCTAAAAAAGTAGTGTTGTCTTTTTCAACAACAAAATATTGCGAACGATAAATATTCGGAAAGGAATCCAATCCGCCTGCATAGGCAAGACTTTCGAACGTTTTTTTATTGGCAGATCTCAAATTAACTCTTCGCACTAAATCAAAAATATCTTTATAAGCTCCATTTTTGCGTTCTTCTACTAAGGCTTCTACGGCGCCTTCTCCAACACCTTTCACAGCACCTAATCCAAACCGAATTTCTCCTTTTTTGTTCACTGCAAAACGATAATGGCTTTCGTTTACATCAGGTCCTAACACTGGTATTCCCATGCGTTTGGATTCCTCCATGAAAAACGTGATTTTGTCAATATTGCTTAAGTTGTGCGTGAGAACCGCCGCCATGTATTCCGCCGCATAATGCGCTTTTAAATACGCTGTTTGAAACGATACCAAGGCATAACACGTGGAATGTGATTTATTGAACGCGTACTGCGCAAAGGCTTCCCAATCCACCCAAATTTTTTCGCAAATTTTTGAATTTAATCCATTTTTAGAAGAGCCTTCGATAAATTTGTTGCGCATTTTATCGAGCGTGGCTTTGTCTTTTTTTCCCATCGCTTTACGCAACACATCGGCATCGCCTTTTGTAAAGCCACCTAATTTTTGGGAAAGCAACATCACTTGTTCCTGATAAACCGTAATTCCGTAGGTTTCTTTGAGGTGTTCTTCCATTTCTGGAAGATCGTACGAAACGGCTTCTTTACCATTTTTACGCGCAATAAAATTCGGAATGTATTCGATGGGTCCGGGACGATACAAGGCATTCATCGCAATTAAATCTTCGAATTTATCAGGTTTTAAATCCTTCAAATGTTTTTGCATTCCTGCAGATTCAAACTGAAAGGTAGCGTTGGTTTCGCCGCGCTGATAGAGCTCCAACGTTTTTTTATCATCTAAAGGAATCGTATCTAAATCAATCGTGATGTCGTGATTTTGTTTAATCAATACCAAGGCATCTCGCATAATAGTCAGCGTTTTCAAACCTAAAAAATCCATTTTGATAACGCCGGCATCTTCAATTACTTTTCCGTCGTATTGAGTGATAAGCAAATTGGTTTCTTTAGATGTAGCAACTGGAATAATCTCACTTAAATCTTTCGGAGCGATGATAATTCCTGCTGCATGAATACCTGTTCCGCGTACCGAACCTTCCAGTATTAATGCTTCTTTCAACACGCGCGCTTGCAAATCCGTGCCTTTATGAATGGCGCGTAATTTTTTTACATTTTCAAGATCATCTCCATTCAAACCTTCTTTTTCTTTCAAACTTTTTTCGCCGTCGATAGGAGCGAGGAGCACTCTTTGTAATTCAATTCCTGGTCTGTCTGGAACTAATTTTGCTAAAATATTGGCTTCTTGTAATGGTAAATCCATTACGCGAGAAACGTCTTTGATGCTCATTTTCGCCGCCATTGTACCGTACGTTACAATTTGGGCTACTTGATTTTTTCCGTATTTTTCAACTACATAATCAATTACTTTTTGTCTGCCTTCATCATCAAAATCAGTATCAATATCGGGCATTGATTTTCGATCAGGATTTAAAAAACGTTCGAAAAGTAAATTGTATTTAATCGGATCAATATTGGTAATTTCAATACAATATGCTACAGCAGATCCAGCAGCAGAACCTCTTCCTGGACCAATAAGGACACCCAGATCACGA
This sequence comes from Bacteroidia bacterium, assembly GCA_039924845.1. Classification (NCBI taxonomy): domain Bacteria; kingdom Pseudomonadati; phylum Bacteroidota; class Bacteroidia; species Bacteroidia bacterium. The sequence continues at coordinate 3,693 of JBDTAC010000028.1, read as the reverse complement.
CCTGCTTTAATGAAATCTGCTACGATTAAAAAGTAACCCGCAAAGCCCATTGTTTTTACGGTGAAAAGCTCAAAATTTAATCGTTCCTCAATTTCAGGAGTTAATTCTTTGTAACGTTTTTTTGCACCTTCAAAAGTGAGGTATTTCAAATATTCATCTTGCGATACAAAACCTTCCGGAATTTTAAAATGCGGCAAAAGGATGTCCTGCTTGAGTTTCAGCGGACTTATTTTATCAACTATTTCATTGGTATTGTCAATCGCTTCCGGCAAATCGCTGAATAATTGCGACATTTCACCAGTTGTCTTGAAATAAAATTGATCGTTGTAAAACGCAAAACGCTTGTCTTTTGCAAACGTATCATCGTCCGAAAACTCTTTCATGGTGGGCGTACTCTGCTTTTCGCCGGTATTGATACAGAGTAAAATATCGTGCGCATTAAAATCTTCGCGATCCACATAATGCGAATCGTTGGAAGCAATAATTTTAACGTTGTGTTTTTTTGCCAAATTCAACAACGTTACATTTACTTTATTTTGTTCCGGAATATCGTGTCGCTGAATTTCCACGTAATAATCTTCACCAAAAATATCAAGCCACCATTTGAATTCTTCTTCTCCTTCTTGTTCGCCTTTTTTCAAAATTGTTTTCGGAACAGAAGCGCCGATGCAGCAAGTGGTTGCAATTAAACCTTTGTGGTATTTCAAAATTAATTCTTTGTCAATACGCGGATATTTCCCGTACAAACCTTCCATATAACCGAGCGAACAGAGCTTTGTTAAATTGCGGTAACCCTCGGCATCCTTGGCAAGCAGCAGTTGATGGTAACGTACATCTTTATCGTCTTTTGTAAATTGCTTTTTATGACGATCCTTCACAACGTAAAACTCACAACCAACAATTGCCTTTATTTTATCAGGGTTTTCGGGTGTGTTGTGTTTCCCTGCTTCCGCTACAAATTTAAACGCACCAAACATATTTCCGTGATCCGTAATGGCGATAGCGCGCATATTATCGCTTACTGCTTTTTTGTATAAAGCAGAAATCCCTGCGGCTCCGTCAAGCAGTGAAAATTGAGTGTGTACGTGTAAGTGCGAAAATGAAGGCATCAAAAAAATAATTTTTCAAACATAGTAAATTTACTCCATTTTGAAGGATTTTAAACGGATGTTGATAAAATAAATTATTACCGCTTGATTTCTAATTGAGAAGAAATTATTAACATCGAAAAAATAATTTTTCGAATGTGTTTTTTAGGCTTCTGAAAATTTATTTTTTGAATATTTTTTAGACAAATAAATTATTCCGATTATTCCGACAAGAAAAAATAGCGGCGAAATTAATTGTGCTTGCGTAATTCCATGTCCGAAAATAATGTATTTCGTGTTTACGCGTATCAATTCAATCAGAAAGCGTTCCATTCCATTAACCATCAAATACACACAAAAAAGTACGCCCGGAACTTTTATTTTTTTTCGGATTGACCAAAGAAAAAAGAAAAGTAAAAGTGCCATCGTGGTTTCGTAAAAAGGTGTCGGAAACACTGGATTTGCGAGTTGCATACAATGATCGCCCACGCATCCTGGAATCGGAATTCCCACATCATTTACGTTATGCGGATAATGATACGTCCACATCCAATCGGGCAAAAAGCTGAGTGCATGCGGTTTTGGTGCTAAATTGTCAATTCCCCAATCACCATCTCCCGCAACCTGACAGCCAATGCGACCAATGCCATACGACAATATAAGTGAAGGTGCGCAAGCATCCACCACGTGCAATAATTTCAAACCTTTTTTATGCGCATACAACAACACAAAAAAAGTTCCGAAAATCAATCCGCCGTATATGGTTAAGCCACTAAACGAAATAAGTGAAGCGATTGGATCGCGCAAAAAATCACCCCAATTTTCTAAACTGTTAAATATTTTTGCGCCTGCAATTCCTGAAATAGCTGCGATAAGCGTCATGTTCCCTACTTCCTGAAAAGGATGAACAGTTTCTTCTACCCAAACAGGTTCCGGCAATTTTTCTTTTTCTTTCTCGTAATATTTTAAATAAGCAGAAATAATTCCGCCGATAATTGCGCCTAAAAGATTCCCTTTTAAAGAAAGTAAATAACCTTGTGTATCTTCTGTAAATGCTGAAAAATTTAAGGCAACATAAAGCAATTTATATCCAACAATAAATCCCAGAAAAAAGGAAACAATTAATTCAGAAGTTTTTACTTTTTCTCCTTTTAAAACGCGAACAATATTTGGTTTTACCAAACCTTCTTTTTCTTTTCGCTTTAATTCTTCGGCGAAAAAATAAGCTGCCAAAATAAATGCAAGCGCTACAAAAAAGCCGAAACTTTTTATCATTTCGAGCGGTGCAAAATGAATTCCGAAAAGGTCTGCAAAAAGATCGTAAAGAGATGGATACATATTTGTTTTTTTAATGAATAGAAACGGGAATCATTTCAGGAATATCAATCAGTACAGCTCCATCCGAATCAATAGAAGAAAGCGTTATTTTTTTTATTGTATTGATGAGAACTGCATCAAACGGATGTTTTATTTTCACATAATTTTCAGTAAATCCATACATAAAACCGTTTTTATTTTCGGCTTCAAACAAAACAGAGAATTGTTTTCCAATTTGCTGTTCGTAAAAATAATGTTGCTTTTTAGCCGACAAAATTCGTAGCATTTTATTGCGTTGTTTCCGAACAGAAATAGGCACGGTTTCTTTTATTTCGAGCGCATCCGTATTGTCTCTTTCGGAATACGTAAAAACGTGTAAATAGGAAATATCTAAGTCGTTTAAAAAATTATACGTTTCCATAAAATGCTCGTCTGTTTCACCTGGAAAGCCAACAATAACGTCTACTCCAATACAACAATGCGGCATCAAGGATTTTATTTTTCGAACACGTTCTACATACAATTCGCGCAAATAACGGCGACGCATTTTTTTTAAAATTTCGTTGGATCCAGATTGTAAAGGAATGTGAAAATGCGGTACAAAATGTTTGGACGAAGCCACCAATTCAATAATCTCATCTTTCAATAAATTGGGTTCGATAGATGAAATTCGAATGCGTTCAAGTCCTTCAATTTTATCTAATTCTTTTGCTAAATCAAAAAAACATTTTTGCGTCGTTGAAAAATTATTTTTTCCGAAGTCGCCAATGTTTACGCCCGTTAAAACGATTTCTTTCACACCATGTTTTGCAATTTCTTGCGCATTTTTCAATACATTTTCAATACTATCGCTACGACTGCTGCCGCGCGCCAAAGGAATGGTGCAAAAAGAACAACTGTAATCGCAACCGTCTTGCACTTTCAAAAAAGAGCGCGTCCGATCACCAACAGAATAAGCCCCTTTGAAGGAATCTACTTCATTTATATCACAAGAATAAATAGCTGCAATCTCTTTTTTATCAATGTTATCAAGATATTTCAGCGCATTAAATTTTTCGGAAGCGCCCAACACCAAATCTACACCTCGCATTTTTGCTACTTGTTCGGGTTTTAATTGCGCGTAACAGCCCGTAACTACAATAAATGCATCGGGAGATTGAGCCAAAGCCGAATTCACAATTTGGCGGCATTCACGATCTGCATTTTCAGTTACAGAACACGTATTAATCACATACACATCCGCAGATTCTTTAAAATCAACCTTTTTGTAACCATTTTGCTGGAAATC
>JBDTAC010000027.1 GCA_039924845.1 Bacteroidia bacterium | reverse complement strand
CTTCGAAAAATTAATTTTTCGAAGCGTTTTTTTTTACAATTTTTCGAGCTTGAAAAATTATTTTTTCGACGTAGTAAAAACAGTTTCATAACTTCGCGCTTCATTTTAAATTGAAAAAATAAATGTTACGGACACACACTTGCGGAGAAATTACTAAAAATAATATTGGGGAAACGGTTACGCTTTGCGGATGGCTGCATAAATCGCGCGATTTGGGCGGTATGACATTTATTGATTTACGTGATCGTTACGGCATTACGCAATTGGTTTTTAATATGGAAACGCATGCAGAATTGTGCGAAAAAGCGCGCAAATTAGGTCGTGAATATGTGTTGAAAGTATGCGGAAAAATTTCGGAAAGAAGCAATAAAAATTTGAAAATCCCGACAGGCGAAATTGAACTGATTGTGGAACAATTGGATGTATTAAATGTCTCGCAAACGCCTCCTTTCACGATTGAAGATAATACCGATGGCGGCGACGATATTCGGATGAAATACCGTTATTTAGATTTACGCAGGACGCCTGTTCGTGAGGCTTTGGAGCTGCGTCATCGCATTGCGATTGAAACCAGAAATTACTTAGATAAAGAAAGATTTTTAGAGGTAGAAACGCCTGTTTTAATTAAATCAACACCCGAAGGCGCACGCGATTTTGTAGTACCTTCGCGCATGAATCCGGGCGAATTTTACGCGCTGCCACAATCTCCGCAAACCTTTAAACAATTGCTGATGGTAAGCGGTTTCGACCGTTATTATCAAATCGTAAAATGTTTTCGTGACGAAGATTTACGCGCCGATCGTCAGCCTGAATTTACGCAAATAGACTGTGAAATGGCCTTTGTAGAGCAAGAAGATATTTTGCAAATGTTTGAAGGATTGACACGTCATTTATTTAAAGCGGTTAAAAACGTTGATATCCCTACACTTTCGCGCATGACTTACGCAGATGCAATGAAATTTTATGGCAACGACAAACCAGATATTCGTTTTGAAATGAAGTTTGTAGAACTGAACGAAGTGGTGAAAGGCAAAGGCTTTAAAGTGTTTGACGATGCCGAATTGGTGGTCGGAATTTGTGTTCAAGGCGCCGCAGAATACACGCGCAAACAATTGGACGAACTCACCGAATTTGTAAAACGTCCGCAAGTGGGTGCAAGCGGATTGGTATACGCACGCTGCAATGCAGACGGAACGATAAAATCTTCTGTAGATAAATTTTACAACGAAACTGAATTAAAAATTTGGGCAGAAACGCTTCACGCGAAAGCGGGAGATTTAATTTTAGTACTTGCCGGAGAAAAAAATAAAGCGCGTAAGGCCTTATCGGAATTGCGTTTGGAGATGGGCACGCGTATGGGATTGCGCGATAAAAATAAATTTTCATGTCATTGGGTTATTGATTTTCCCTTACTCGAATGGAACGAAGAAAACAAACGTTGGCACGCGATGCACCATCCTTTTACTTCGCCAAAACCGGAGGATATTCACTTGTTGGAAAAAGATCCGGGAGCTGTTCGTGCCAACGCTTACGACATGGTTATTAACGGAGTTGAAATTGGTGGCGGTTCTATTCGAATTCATAATAAAGAGTTGCAGGCTGCGATGTTCGACAAACTTGGTTTTAGCAAAGAAGATGCGCAAGCGCAATTTGGTTTTTTGATGAATGCTTTTGAATTTGGTGCACCTCCGCATGGCGGACTTGCTTTCGGTTTCGACAGACTTTGTTCGCTTTTTGGAGGTTCGGATTCGATTCGTGATTACATTGCTTTTCCGAAAAATAATTCGGGCAGAGATGTAATGATTGATTCGCCTTCCACTATTTCGGATGAACAATTAAAGGAGTTAAATTTGACAGTGAAAAAATAATTTTTCTGATGTTTTTTTGTCTTGAAATTTGAGCTTCAAAAAAATAATTTTTCGAATTCTATTTTTATTTTTCTTAATTATAATTGTATGAAAAAACTTTTTTTTGGATTCGCTTTATTAGCGATAATCGGATTTTCTTCTTGCGGAAATTCAAATACGGTTGACAAAAAGCCAATTTCGGATAGCATTGTAAAACCAGTTGCAAAATCGGTTACGGATTCTTTGTTGAACCTCGCCAATCAAACGGTTAAAAGCGATTCGTTGAGTACAAAAAACGCTTCCGCAGATTCTTTAAAAGCGAAAAAAACAAAGTAAAATAGTTTTGTCTTTTTGAAAAATTATTTTTCGGAAGCTTTAAAACGCTCTACTTGCACACCAAATTTTTTCAGAAAATCAACACCTTCGTCACTCGGAATGCCTTTGTATTCCGCATAGGAATCGCGATAAATCACTTTGCTGATGCCAGTCGAAAAAATAATTCTGGCGCAGGCAATACATGGCGAAAGCGTGATGTAAAGTGTAGAACCTTCTAACGAAGATTTATTTTTAGAAGCGTATAAAATTGCATTTTGTTCCGCGTGAAGCGCCAAAGAGCAACTTCCTTTGCTATCTCTCGGACAACCTTTTTCGGGCCATACTTCATCGCAATTGTAAGTTCCAGCAGGCGGACCGTTGTATCCCAAAGAAATAATGCGCGTATCTTTTGCCAATACTGCGCCCACACTTATTTTTACGCAATGCGATCTTTTAGCCAGATTGACCGCCAAATCCATGTAAATATCATCAAAACTCGGTTTTATCATAGCGACAAAAGTAGAGAAAAAAGTATCAAAAAAATACTCTTCATTTATTCCTATTTTTGCTGTTCTTATTTTTTGCTTTACCTTCGAGATTTTAAAAAAATAATTTTTCAGACGCGTTTTTATGTGGGCTTTTGCAGCTAAACTTGTTTTAAGAAATCGTTGGAAATTTTTATCGGTCATTGCACTGATAACGGTTTTTATGGCGTTTAAAGCAACGCACGTGCAGCTTACGTACGAGTTTGCACAACTTTTACCTGAAAGCGACAGCGCCAGCATTCAATACGAAAATTTTAAAAAACGATTTGGATTAGACGGAAACGTGATGGTGATTGGGATGCAGGAAGATAGCCTGTATCGCTTAAATGAATTTAACGATTGGTGCGCGCTAAGTAATTCCATCAAAAATATAAAAGGTGTTCAAGAAGTGGTCTCGGTTGGACGTTTGTATAACCTCACTAAAAATGATTCGCTCGGAAAATTTGAATTTAAACCGCTCATCAAAAAATTACCTGAAACTCAAAAACAATTAGACAGTTTAAAAATTGCCATTCATAGATTGCCTTTTTACAACGGATTTATTTTCAATGAAAAAACGCATTCCACCTTAATGGCAATTACGTTTGAAAATAAAGATTTAAATACTCGAAACCGCATTGCCATTGTTGATTCTATTAAATTACAAGTAGTTCAATTCAGTAAAAAATATAAAACAGGCGTTCATTATTCGGGAATGCCTTATATCCGCACAATGATTTCGCGAAAAATTGCGAGTGAAATGGTTTTGTTTCTGGGGCTCGCTGTTTTAGTTACTGCTATTATTTTATTCTTATTTTTTCGATCCTTTTTGCCTGTAATATTTTCTTTATTAGTCGTATTAATAGGTGTTATTTGGTCGGTGGGAACAATGGTTTTGCTGGGGTATAAAATTACCGCTTTATCTGGATTAATTCCACCATTAATAATTGTTATCGGCGTTCCGAATTGCATTTTATTACTCAATAAATACCATACGGAATACCGCTTACACGGTAATCAAGCCTTGGCGCTTTCGCGGATGATTGAAAAAATAGGCGTGTCTTTGTTTTTTGCAAATATCACTACAGCCATTGGTTTTGCTGTATTTTGCTTTACGCGAACACAAATTTTGTATGAATTCGGATTGGTTTCTGCACTCAATGTAATTGTAGCCTATTTTATTTCGCTTACGCTGATTCCGATTGTTTTCAGCTTTCTAAAGCCGCCTTCCGTAAAAAACACGGATCATTTGAAAGGAAAAAATATTTCGTTTATTCTACAAAAAGTAGATTACATAGTGCATCACCATCGCCCAACAATTTACATAAGCGTGGTTGCGATTATTATTGTTTCCTTTATCGGTTTGGAAAAAATAAAAGCCATCGGTTATGTGGTGGATGATTTGCCGAAAAAAGATCCAATTTATTTGGACATGCGCTATTTCGAAAAAAACTTTGACGGCGTACTTCCCTTTGAAATCAGTATTGATACAGGAAAACCAAACGGCGTTTTTGCGGATAATGGTCGCACACTTTATAAAATAGAAATGCTGCAAAGGCTTTTTGCAAAATATCCTGAATTTTCCAAACCAATGTCGATTATTGAGGGAATTAAATTTTCGTATCAAGCGTTAAAAGATGGCAATCCGAAATTTTATCGATTACCCGGAGCGCTTGATTTGGCGAATATTTCGAGCTACGCTTCGGATGCAAAATCAAAACAAAATTCCTTTAAAGCATTTATTGATAGTACCAAAAGATACACGCGCGTGAGCATTCAAATGGCGGATGTCGGTTCCGTAAAAATGAAAGAATTGGTGAACGAATTGCAACCAAAAATTGATACCATTTTTAATTACGATCACTATTCAAAAAAATGGACGTCGCCTCCAAATGCTTATAAAATAGGACTTACAGGCAATAGTTTAATCTTTTTAAAAGGAAATGATTTTCTGGTAAAAAATTTAATTGAAAGTGTTTTCTTGGCGATTTTTCTCATCACCTTAGTGATGTTTACACTTTTTATGTCGGTGCGCATGGTGATTATTTCCGTAGTGCCAAGTTTAATTCCTTTGCTGATAACGGCAGGATTGATGGGCTTTTTCCATATTCATTTAAAACAAAGTACCATTTTAATTTTCAGTATTGCCTTCGGAATTGCTTCGGATGGAAACATGTATTTCCTCACCAAATACCGACAAGAATTTAAAAATAATCATCACAGTATTTCCAAAACAGTATCACACACTATCCGCGAAACGGGCGTTAGCATGGTGTATACGGCAATTATTCTTTTTTGCGGATTCGCTATTTTCACCGCATCGAGTTTTGAAGGCACTGCCGCATTGGGCATTTTAATTTCAGTTACGTTATTGATAGCGTATTGCTCCAATTTAATTTTATTGCCTTGTTTTTTATTGACACTCGAAAAAAGATTGACTACAAAAGCCTTTTTATCAGAACCGCTGATTCAAATCTACGACGAGGAAGAAGACATTGACCTCGACCATTTAGAAATAGAAAAGGCGGGCGAAAAATAATTTTTTGGATTTGTTTTTTAATAGATCTTTAGGTCTTCAAAAAAATATTTTTTCAAACACGGTTTTAGGCTTTCTTTTCGTTTTGAAACAAAAGAAAAAGAAAAAAATTGTTGAATTAAAAGAAATACCTATCTTTGTCCTCCATTTATTAAAAACGAGTACTATGTATTTAACAACAGAAATAAAAAGAGATATTTTTAAAAAGCACGGAAAAGCTGCTGCTAACACAGGTTCGGCAGAAGGACAAATTGCTTTATTTACGCACCGTATCATTCATTTGACACAACATTTACAAAAAAATAAAAAGGACTTTGGTACACAAAGAGCCTTGATTTCTTTGGTAGGAAAAAGAAGAAGTTTGTTGGATCACCTCAAGAAAACTGAAATTGAGAAATATCGTTCTGTTATCAAAGAACTTGATATCCGGAAATAATGTATAAATTTCGATAAAACACGAAAGGCATTCCGTTAGCGGGATGCTTTTTCTGTTTTAAAAGGAATGTAAATAAGCTCTAAAATTCGCTTCCGAAAAAATAATTTTTCAAACTCTTTTACCAGTATAATTCAACAAATAAGTTAAACGATGAAAACAATAAATTAAATTTTAAAAAAGATGTCAAAAACAGCAATTACAAAAACAATGGATTTGGGTGATGGAAGAACCATTACTCTTGAAACCGGAAAGCTTGCCAAGCAAGCAAATGGATCGGTAGTTTTACGCATGGGCAATACCATGTTGCTCGCAACTGTGGTTTCAAACAAAGATGCAAAACCAGATGTTGATTTTTTACCACTTTCCGTGGATTATCAAGAAAAATATGCCGCAGATGGAAGATTCCCCGGTGGGTTTTTTAAACGTGAAGCACGACTTTCAGAATATGAAATATTAATTTCCAGATTGGTAGATAGAGCATTGCGTCCGCTTTTCCCGGATGATTATCACGCAGATACACAAGTATTAATTTCATTGATTTCCTTAGACAAAGAAGTGTTACCGGATTGCCTTGCAGGATTTGCCGCTTCAGCAGCTATTTGTATTTCGGATATTCCGTTTAACGGACCGATTTCTGAAGTACGTGTGGCGCGCATCGACGGTAAATTTGTGGTGAATCCAACTCGTACGGAATTGGCAAAAGCAGATATGGATATAATAGTCGCTGCTTCTGAAAAAGACGTAAATATGGTGGAAGGCGAAATGAAAGAATGCTCCGAAGCTGAAATGTTGGAAGCCATTAAAATTGCTCACGATGCCATTAAAAAACAATGTAAATTACAGAAAGAATTAGCACAAGCAGTAAACGCGGATAAAAAACGCGAATATTGCCACGAACAAAATGATGCAGACTTGAAAGCTGCTATCCATAAAGCTTGTTACGATAAAGTTTATGCTGTTGCAAAATCAGGAAACGCAAACAAAAGTGAACGCAAAGTTCTTTTTGAAGCGATTAAAACTGAATTTGTAGCAACACTTTCTGACGAAGAAAAAACAGCTAAAAAGTTTTTAATCAATAAATATTTTCACGATACCGAAAAAGACGGTGTTCGCGCTTCAGTATTGACGGAAAGAACTCGTTTGGACGGACGTAAATTGGATCAAATTCGCCCGATTTGGTCGGAAGTTGATTATTTACCAACGGCGCACGGTTCCGCGATTTTCACCAGAGGTGAAACGCAATCATTGACTACCGTTACGTTGGGTACAAAATTAGATACTCAAATTATTGATGGTGTTGTGTATGAAGGAACTTCTAAGTTTTTACTTCATTACAATTTCCCGCCATTCTCAACAGGAGAAGTAAAACCGATGAGAGGAACTGGAAGAAGAGAAGTTGGTCATGGAAACCTTGCTTTGAGAGCTTTAAAACCAATGTTGCCGGATGAAAACCCATATACAATTCGTGTGGTTTCTGATATTTTAGAATCCAATGGTTCGTCTTCAATGGCGACTGTTTGCGCAGGAACACTTGCGTTGATGGATGCTGGAGTTCAATTGAAAAAGCCAGTTGCTGGAATTGCAATGGGCTTAATCAGCGACAGCAAAACAGGAAAATATGCTATTCTTTCTGATATCTTAGGAGACGAAGATCATTTGGGAGATATGGATTTTAAAGTAACTGGAACAAAAGACGGAATTACGGCTTGTCAGATGGATATTAAAGTGGACGGACTATCGTACGAAGTGTTGGAAAAAGCCTTGGAACAAGCGAAAGCTGGACGTTTACACATTTTAGGAGAATTGGCAAAAACCATTCAACAACCGCGCGAAGATTACAAACCACACGCACCGCGCATCGTAAAATTAAAAATTCCGAAAGAATTTATTGGAGCGATTATCGGACCTGGAGGAAAAGTAATTCAAGAAATGCAGCGCGAAACCGAGACAATTATTGTGATTGTAGAAGAAGGTGAATTTGGAATTGTAGACATCGTATCTGATAACAAAGAAAACATTGATAGAGCGGTGGCAAAAATTAAAGCGATTGCTTCTGTTCCTGAAGTAGGCGAAATTTACGAAGGAAAAGTAAAATCAATTTTAGCATTTGGTGCATTCGTTGAGTTTATGCCAAGCAAAGATGGTTTGTTACACATTTCGGAAGTTGAATGGAGAAGACTCGATTCGATGGAAGGAATTTTAAAAGAAGGCGATATCGTAAAAGTAAAATTAATCGGCGTAGACCCGAAAACAGGAAAATTCAAACTTTCCAGAAAAGCACTTTTACCGAAACCGGAAAAAATGGAACAGGCATAAATTGCTGTTCAAAAAATTAATTTTTTAGTCCTCGAAAAAATATTTTTTCGAGGACTTTTTTTTGCCTTGAAAAGAATATTTTTTCAATCCTTTTTCTATTGTGTTGAAAATAAATAGATTAAATTATTGTTTTGTGCTTTCTTTTTTTATACTTTTAATCTGTCTTGAAAAAATAATTTTTCAATCCTCATTAATTTGAAACATTTTTTACTCAGTATTCTTTTTATTTTTTGTTCTCTCTTTTCTATTGCTGAAAGTGGAAAAGATACGCATATCTATACGCGCCCAGGTTTTCTGAAATTTACGGAAAACAAAAATCAATGGCAAGATAATATTTTGTATCAATCTGATTTTTGGGGTGGACGGCTGTTTCTCGAAAAAAAATGTTTCACTTACGTTTTTTATCAGCCGAATATGTTTGAATTATTGCATCCGCACGCAACTAAAAAAGATGTTGCAACAGATCCAAGTCAAATGGTATTAAAATTTCAGGCGGTGAAAATTAATTTTTTGAATGCCGATTCCGCCGCTCGTGCGAGTGGAAATGATACCTGTGCGGATTACTCGAATTATTTTATTGGCAAGGACAAAAGTAAATGGGCAGCGCACGTCAGGTCGTATCATACTATTGAGTATCAAAACATTTATTCGAATATCAATTTAAAAGTATATAGCGAAACGAACAATGTGAAATATGATTTTATTTTGAATAAAGATGCCGATGTAAATTTGATACAAATGCAAGTAAATGGTGCAGATGGCTTGTATTTAGAGAATCATGATTTGGTAATAAAAACGTCTGTTGGTGATATCGTTCAACAAAAACCATTTGCCTATCAAATTATTGATGGAACTGTTAAAAAAATTGCGTGTGAATTTACCTTGAAAAACAAAGTGTTGGGCTTCAAAATACAACAGTCGTACAAT
>JBDTAC010000026.1 GCA_039924845.1 Bacteroidia bacterium | reverse complement strand
CTTTATTCTATTATTTCATCGATTGGCTATATCCCTAGTAGGTTGCTCGCCAGCAGAGCCATGTTATGTTTCTAACCAATCATCAAATATAAAAAAACAATCTGACACACTTTGTTTTACATTCCCTACGGAAACGGATACTCAAACTGTCAATAAGTGAGCTGAGAGTGTCCTACTCACAGCTTAGACTGACTCACTCACAGTTCTTAGTGTCATACTCACAGCTCTTAGTGTCTCACTCACAGCTCTTAGTGCCTCACTCACAACTCTTAGTGTCTCACTCACAGCTCTTAGTGCCTCACTCACAGCTCTTAGTGTCATGCTCACAGCTCTTAGTGTCATGCTCACAGCTCTTAGTGCCTCACTCACAGTTCTTAGTGTCATGCTAACAGCTCTATATTAGGTAAGTTCTCTTTAAAATGATTAAAATTGAAAAGGAAGAATTGAACAGGCAGAAAATCGCTATCCACTACTTGATACAGCAAATGCAAGAGCAGCTTTTTCCTTCTTCTTTGGAAAGAAATCAGCTAAGGTTTAAAATGAACATCATAAAAATCATATCTTTGGTACTCATTTACCACTTATGAGAAAAATTATTTTTCTTGCTTTTTATTTTTGTATGTTTTCCTTTTCAGTGAAAACAAAAGCCCAAAACCTTGTGCCTAATTATTCTTTTGAAGATAGGATACAATGTATACAGCACGATGACCAATTTACAGGCTACGTAAAAAACTGGATAGGTCAGAATGGGGGGGGGGCTCTCTTATTATACTTCGCACTGCTCAGGACTTGGTTATAATGTGGGAGTTCCTTCAAACGATATAGGGCATCAATATGCCCACACAGGTGTGTCTTATGCAGGATTTTATACGTATATAGATTCCTTGTATCAACCGTCAACATATAATTTTAGAAACTATATTCAGGATAGTTTAATAAATCCATTAATTAGTGGAACAAGGTATTATGTTACGTTTTATGTAAGCTTGGGAGATACCTTCAAATATGCCTGTAATAATATGGGAGCGTATTTTTCTGATTCGTCATTGGTTTTTAACAATACTACATTAGGACAGGTTAAATCATATCTTATCCCACAGGTAACAAATGATATTGAGTATAATCCACTAACAGATAAAGTAAATTGGATGAAAATAAGTGGTAGTTTTGTGGCAGCAGGTGGAGAACAGTACATAATCATCGGTAATTTTGTGGATGATGCTCATGTGGACACCGTTTTTGTGAACTCACCGGAGACTACTTTTAACGGTTTTGCAGCTTACTATTATATAGACGATGTAATAGTAAGTACGGATAGTACGTATGCAGATAGTTTGTTTACTGGTGTAAATGAAATAAAGCCACTTAATGCGAGTGTTAAGGTTTATCCAAATCCTGCCAATAACTTATTGAATGTGGCAGTAAACATAGAGCAAATTAAATCGGGAATGATTTGTTTATACAGTACTACTGGACAAGAAGTAGAATGCGAGGAATTATCAGGTAATATTACAAGCATTTCAACTAATAAATTATCAGCAGGTTTATATTATTATAGAATAACAGATAGCTATGGCAATTTAGTAAAAGCAGATAAAGTAACAATAATTCACTAAAAATAAAATCATGAAAAAAAGCCGTGTGTCAGCTTAGCGCCTTCGGGGTGATGTTTGATTTATGAAACGAAAAACAGCCTTGCATCTATAATGCAAGGCTGTTTTTGCTATGATGTCCTTGTGTTTTCTTTATTTAACTAAGGACACATGACCGATATATTGATGCGTTTTGTTAAACACATCCGTCAAATTCACTTTCCATACATACACATCTATTTGTGCCATACGATTGCCTCCCGCTACTATTCCATCCCATTTGCCATTCAAATCATTCGTATGGTAAATCAAATTACCCCATCTGTCAAAAATCCACATCTGATATGTTCTGATACCAGTACCCGTGCCAAAGAAATAATCATTCTTTCCATCTCCATTTGGAGTAAAGGCATTTGGTGCATAAAAAGTAAAAGTCGGTTCGATATATATCGGGTGCATCACCGAGTCGGTACAACCAAATTGATTTATCACAATCAGTTGGATGTTGAAGACTCCTGTATCTCCATAAGTATGTGTCGCATTGTTATCATTTGCTCCCCAAGTCAAGGTATCTCCATCGCCAAAGTCCCAATGCCACGCACTCGCACCCGTAGAACCATCCACAAAATTAATCGTCGGATTGGCTATCGTCGTTGGGTTCGGGTTCATTGTAAACGCTGCCTCCGGTACCGGATAAACAGTTATCATGTGTGGATGCGTTAATGTCGTTGAACAATTGCTTTGCGAGGTTACAGTTAAAGCAACATCGTAAGTGCCAGCTACGGTGTAACAATGACTTGGATCTTCCGTGTTTCCTGTATTACCATCTCCGTAAGACCACAACCAATTGTTGATTGTTCCTCCATTTGCTATCGTACTGTGATCTGTAAATTGAACACACAATGGTGCGCATCCTATACTATCATTTACCGTAAAGGCTACTACAGGATTTGGATTCACCGTTACATTCTGGGTAATCGAATCCACACAGCCGTTACTGCTTGTTACAATCAATTTAACGATGTACGTTGAATCTTTTGCATACAAATGCATTGGACTTTCAATGGTGCTGCTAGTGCCGTCACCAAAGTTCCACAACCAATTAGTAATACTTCCCGATGAGATCGTTGAGCCATCAGTAAAAGAAGTTGGACTGTTTTGACAAACTGTTGTATTGCTAAACGCTGCTACCGGTATTGGATAAACTATTACGTTTTCACTGATTGTATTACTACATCCATTCGAAGAAGTAGCTGTTAGTTTTACCGTATAAGATCCGCTGGCGACGTACACATGTGTCGGATTTTGGATCGCGCTCGTGTTACCATCTCCAAAGTTCCACGCCCAAGACGTAACTGTTCCTGATGATACCGTAGAAGCATCTGTAAACGTAGTGGTGTTTTGTAAGCAAACATTCGTTGCCGTAAACGCTGCTACTGGAGCAGGAAATACGGTTACCGTATTGGTAACTGTATTCGTACATCCTCCATTAGAGGTAACCGTTAACGTTACCGTGAAGGTGCCACTTGTTCCATACGTATGGGTTGGGTTTTGTGTGATAGCTGTGCCTCCATCTCCAAAATTCCATGACCAGCCGGTAATCGTTCCTGGAGCTACCGTAGAAGCATCTGTAAAATTCATCACATCCGATACGCATACCGAAGTTGCCGTGAAGGCTGCTACTGGTATGGGATTCACTGTGACTGTTTGGGTAATTGTTCCTTGACAGCCATTATTAGAAGTAACTGTTAAGGTAACCGTATAACTACCTGCTGCTGAATACGTATGATTCGGCGATTGTGTTGTTGATGTATTGTTTACTCCTGATCCCGGATCTCCAAAGTTCCATGCCCAGCCGGTAATAGTACCCGATGAGATGGTAGAACCATCTGTAAAATCTGTTGCTGTTCCCATACATACCGGCGAAGACGTAAACGCTGCCAAAGGCAATGGATTTACTACCACTGGTAGTTTGACTGAATCAATACAGCCTGTACTATTAGTTGCAATCAAGGTAACATTAAACGTTCCAGATGAACCATACGTATGCGTCGGGTTTTGAGTGGCACTTGTATTGTTCGCTCCCGAAGAAGGTTCTCCAAAATTCCATGACCATGCTGTGATGGTTCCTACCGTTGTGGTGGATGCGTCTGTAAATGCACTTACATTGTTAAAACAAACGCTCGTAGAAGTAAAGTTCGGAGTCGGCAATGGATTGATCGTTACCGTAGCTACTGCTGTATTAGTACAACCGTTCACATCTGTGCCTGTTACCGTATAAGTGGTCGTTACCGTCGGATTGGCAGTTACTGTGGTTCCTGTGGTCGCACTTAAGCCTGCCGCTGGTGTCCAGGTGTATGTTACAGCACCGGTACCTGTCAATGGAGAGCTCGTACCTGTACAGATACTTGGCGAATTCACGCCCACTGTCGGCGGAGGATTCACTGTTACCGTCGCTATGGCACTACCCGTACAACCTGCTATAGATGTACCTGTTACTGTATAAGTGGTCGTTACCGTCGGATTAGCGGTTACTGTGGTCCCTGTAGTCGCACTCAAGCCAGTCGCTGGAGCCCAAGCATACGTGGCAGCGCCCGCACCTGTTAATGTCATATTGCTGCCCAAGCAGATAGCACCTGAGTTCACTGTTACTGTTAATACATTAATCACCGTTACCGTAGCTATAGCTGTATTTGTACATCCATTTGCATCTGTACCCGTTACGGTATAATCCGTCGTTGCCGCAGGGCTTGCCGTTACTGTCGTGCCTGTTGTTGCACTCAAGCCTGTTGCTGGCGCCCAAGCATACGTTACCGCTCCAGATGCTGTTAAAGGAGCACTCGATGTTGGACAAATACTCGGTGAATTGACAGTTACCGTCGGTGCCGGATTTACTGTTACCGTCGTTGCTGCCGTGTTAGTACACCCATTTGCATCTGTTCCCGTTACGGTATATGTTGTTGTTGCCGAAGGATTGGCAGTTACTGACGTTCCCGTGGTTGTACTTAAGCCCGTTCCTGGTGTCCATGAATACGTAGTGCCGCCTGTGGCTGTTAGCGTACCACTACTACCAGTGCAGATCGTTAAGGAATTAACTCCGATGTTTGGTAATGGATTAATAGTTACTGTCGCTATAGCACTGCCTGTACAGCCTGACGTGGATGTACCTGTTACTGTATAACTGGTCGTTGTTGCCGGATTAGCAGTTACACTTGCTCCTGTTGTAGCACTCAAGCCTACTGCTGGTGTCCATGAATAAGTGCCTCCAACTCCCGCTCCTGTCGATGTTAAAATCATACTGCTGCCGGGACATATATTTCCAGAATTGACTGTTACGGTTAAACTAGGATTAATCGTTACCGTAGCTATGGCGCTGCCTGTACAGCCTGCTGTGGATGTACCTGTTACTGTATAACTGGTCGTTGTTGCTGGATTAGCGGTTACACTTGCTCCTGTTGTAGCACTCAAGCCTACTGCTGGTGTCCATGAATAAGTACCTCCAACTCCCGCTCCTGTCGATGTTAAAACCATGCTGCTACCGGGACATATATTGCCTGAATTAACCGTTATGGTAGGTGTTGACGTAATTACAATTGTTGAATCAACAACGTATGTGCAACCAAGTCTCTGGGTTACCGTTACCTGATAAGTGCCACTTTGAGTAACCGTAACTGACTGTCCAGCAGCGGAACCCGATATTCCTGAGCCTGCAGGAATTTGCGTCCAAGCATAAGCAGAATCTCCTGCAGGAGCCGTTAAAGTGACAGAACCTCCACAAGTACTCGAAGTCGTTTTTATCAGTTGAACGGGAGAGCATGAGGCATCTACATATCCATATCCAAAATGTCCACCTTCAATACAACCTGCTGCTGCGAAGTATAAGGTAACTTTATGTCCAATATAAGCATTTAAGTTAAAACTATTAGATGTCCATGGTAAATAATAAACGGCTGAATTATCATAATAATTTGTACCTGATGACAATATAAATCCTGGCGGAACAACATTTTTTAGTATCTGAATATAATATTGACAACAAGGCAAAGGATTACCCAAAGAATCTAAAATTTCGGCTAAAAAGTAAGGTTGTTGCCCAACATTGTGTGGAGCAGCATTTAATACAACCGCGTAATTGTAGGTAATTAATGCATTCGCCGGAGTTACAAGAAATGTTTGCTGTATAATTTCGCCTCCGCTATTGTAATTATTACCACCAGCGCACACAATCACATTGCCAGGACTATTTCCATTGTATTCGTTAATATATTCTCCACCCAAACGCAAGGCATAACTCCCTCCGCCTGCATCTAACATCGGAAAGCCACCATAAGGATCATTTCCTGCAGCAGCATCCACAATAGTATGATAATTACAAGAAGGTTCTGGATTATCAACAGCACCATTAAAAATACCAGTAGCTGTTGTGGTTAATGGGGCATTGGAATTAGAGTTATATCCTATAAAACCCACCCATCCAGTGCAATTTCCGTCTTCAAAATCAAGGTTATCACAAGTACTTGAAAGTGTTTTGTAATTATTCGGATTGATTGTATGGTTTCGATTTTTTAAAGGATGATATTTTGTTTGAATAAAATTGCTTTCCTCATGATATAGTCTTCCAACAACATCGTGGTTATAATTAAGATTACTTGCTATTTTATGATATTCCAAAACAACATCAAAACCGGAAAGACTATCTCCTTGAAAAAAAGAATTTTCCCTAAGAATCGTAGAGTCTTGTTTTTGCTGTGCTTTGGAAGCAAATGAAAGCAAAACTAATAGCAGAATGACAACCGGTTTTGAAAAATTATTTTTCAAAATGGAGATAGAAAAATGACAAGATGATTTTTTTAACATGGCTTATTTAGTTAATTACTTGATTTTATTATATCCATTTATACTATAAAAACACCACTTATTCTGATATATATACCACTTATGCAAATAATCTTTGGTCGGCGAAGGTAAAAAAATATTTTTGGAAAGCAAATTTATTCTTGGTTATTTACTTTCATAAATCAATAAACAAAAATCTCATTATGAATAAATTAACCTTAAAACAGTTGAAATGATGATATCCATGCCAATGGCAAATCATCCTCGATTACGAATGTTGGGGAGCTATTCCAGAATTAGAATTATTTCCGGAATTTTATTGAATTTGTTTGACTTTACCGCTTCAAAAATAATGAAGCCAAAACCTCTGTTAATTAGAAATTCGGTTTCAACATGTATTTCGAATAAAACTCGTTGATTTTATGCAACGCTTCTTCTGATGTATCCACTAAAGAGAAAAAATCAAGATCCGATTCGCTGATATTTTTTTCTTCTAAAACGGTTGTTTTTATCCATTGCATCATGCCTTCCCAATATTGTTTTCCAACTAATATAATCGGAAAATGTCCAATTTTATTAGTTTGTATTAAGGTGATGGCTTCAAAAAGTTCGTCCATTGTTCCCAAACCTCCTGGCAACACAATAAATCCTTGAGAGTATTTCAAAAAAATAGTTTTGCGAACAAAGAAATAATCGAAATTAATAAGCTTATCTCTGTCGATAAATGTATTGGCAGATTGTTCAAAAGGCAATACAATATTTAAACCTACGGATTTTCCGCCGCCTGCTTTTGCGCCTCTGTTAGCGGCTTCCATAATTCCCGGACCGCCGCCAGTAATTACGCCGAAACCTTCTCGCGTTAATTTGAAAGCAATTTCTTCCGCCAATTTATAATATTTATTTTCGGGTTTTGTACGTGCCGAACCAAAAATAGAAACGCAAGGACCGATTTTCGCCATTTTCTCGAAACCACTCACAAACTCCGCCATTATTTTAAATATTTGCCAAGAGTCGGACGATTTTATATCGTGCCAATCTTTATCGTCAAAGGCTTTTCTGATTTTTTCTTCTTCGTTTGTCATGTTAAAAAATTAATTTTTCAAAGATGATTTTGGGCGCAATTCTTTTTTCAAATAAGCTGCCGTATAGCTTTTTTTATTCTCGATAATTTCTTCAGGAACTCCATAACAAATAATTTCTCCGCCTTTTCGTCCGCCTTCCAAACCTAAATCAATAATATAATCTGCAGTTTTAATGATATCCATATTGTGCTCAATTACCAACACGGTATTTCCTGCATCGGTTAATTTATTTAATACTTCCAAAAGAATTCGAATGTCTTCGAAATGCAAACCGGTAGTAGGTTCATCTAAAATATAAAATGTTTTTCCAGTTTCTCTTTTCGAAAGTTCCGTTGCCAATTTCACGCGTTGCGCCTCGCCGCCAGAAAGTGTGGTAGATTGTTGCCCCAGTGTTATATAACCCAATCCAACATCTTTCAGCGTTTTTATTTTTTGTATGATGGACGGAATATTTTCAAAAAAATCAACGGCATTGTCAATCGTCATGTTCAGCACATCGCTGATGGATTTTCCGCGGTAGCGAATTTCCAACGTTTCGCGATTGTAACGCTTTCCATTACACGTTTCACAATTCACATAAACATCTGGCAAAAAATTCATTTCAATCGTCCGCATTCCGCCGCCCTGACACGTTTCGCATCTTCCGCCTTTTACGTTAAAAGAAAACCGTCCGGGTTTATATCCGCGTATTTTCGATTCCGGCATTTCTGCAAAAAGATTTCTGATATCCGTGAAAACGGCTGTGTACGTAGCCGGATTCGAACGTGGCGTTCTGCCAATTGGAGCTTGATCTATTTCAATAATTTTATCAATGTGTTCCAATCCCTTGATAGACTTGTAAGGCAGAGGATTTTTTTCTGAATTATAAAAATATTTACTGAGAATCGGATACAATGTTTCGTTTATCAATGTTGATTTTCCGCTGCCCGATACGCCTGTTACGCAAATTAATTTTCCCAAAGGAAATTCCACGCTCACATTTTTTAAATTGTTTCCGGAAGCCTCTTTCAAAATTATTTTCTCACCGTTTCCTTCTCTTCTCTTTTCCGGAATTCTTATTTGTTTTCTATTATTCAGGTATTGAGATGTAAGCGAATTCGATTTTAAAATTTCTGTCGGAGTGCCAGCTGCTACAATTTCTCCGCCGTGAACACCAGCCAACGGACCGACATCCACCACGTAATCGGCTGCCAAAATCATTTCTTTGTCGTGTTCCACCACAATTACAGAGTTTCCAATATCACGCAAATTTTCCAATGCAGTAATTAATTTTGCGTTGTCACGCTGATGCAAACCAATACTCGGTTCATCCAAAATATACAACACGCCAACCAATTGCGAACCAATTTGCGTAGCCAAGCGAATGCGCTGCGCCTCTCCGCCCGAAAGGGTTTTAGAACTTCTGTTTAAACTTAAATAATCCAAACCAACATCTAAAATAAAATCAATACGCGTACGAATTTCTTTGATGACTTCTTTCGCAATGACTTGTTCTTTTTTACCCATCTGATTTTCGACTTCAGAAAAATATTTTTTCAACTCGCCCAAATCCATGTTCGCCAAATCAGAAATATTTTTTCCGCCGATTTTAAAAAACAAAGCTTCTTGTTTCAAGCGCGTTCCTAAACATTTCGGGCAAACAATTTTATTCATAAAACCTTGCGCCCATTTATCAATGGAATGCGATAATTGTTCATTTTTTTGGCGTTCAATAAAATTAGCGATGCCTTCAAAATTCAAAGAATAGTTTGTCGCGGCGCTGTCGTAAGCTGTTTTCACTTTAAAAATTTCATCCGAACCAAATAAAATCACGTTCAATGCTTCTTCAGAAATATCGCCAATAGGCGTATCCAAAGTGAAATGATATTTATCGCCAATGGCTTCCAACTGACGAAACATCCACGAATTTTTATATTCTCCGATGGCAACAATACCGCCTTTCTTGATACTCAGCTTCAGATTTGGAATTATTTTTAATGTATTGATTTGCGAAACTTCACCCAAACCGCTGCATTTAGGGCAAGCGCCATACGGCGAATTAAAAGAGAAAAGATTCGGAGCCGGCTCGTCGTAAGAAATTCCGGAGGTTGGGCACATTAAATAACGACTGAAATGATTCGCAGTTTCTGTTTTTTCGTCCATCACCATAATCACGCCTTTGCCTTGTTTCATTGCCATTTGCAAAGATTCAGAAATACGTTGGCGCGCATCGTCATTCACTTCAATTTTATCAATCACCATTTCGATGTCGTGTACTTTGTAGCGATCTAACTGCGTTTTGCCACTCAACTCGATTATTTTTCCATCCACACGCGCACGCAAAAAGCCCATTTTACGAATGTGTTCAAACAATTCGCGGTAATGACCTTTTCTACCTTTCACAATGGGAGCCAACAGAAAAATTATTTTTCCGGAGAACTTTTCTAAAATTAAATTTAAAATTTGTTCGTCGGAATAACGCACCATTTTTTCTCCGGTAACGTACGAAAAAGCTTCGCCGGTACGCGCAAAAAGCAAGCGCAAAAAATCGTAAATCTCAGTAATAGTACCCACTGTAGAGCGCGGGTTTTTATTTACCGTTTTTTGTTCGATAGAAATAACAGGACTTAAACCGCTGATTTTGTCCACATCAGGGCGTTCCATACTTCCCAGAAACTGGCGCGCATACACCGAAAAGCTTTCGATGTAACGTCTTTGTCCTTCCGCATAAATGGTATCAAAAGCAAGCGAAGATTTTCCGCTGCCACTTAAACCGGTAATGACCACCAATTTATTGCGCGGAATAGTAACATTTATATTTTTGAGATTGTGTTCGCGTGCGCCCGTAACCTCTAAATACTCATCTTCTTTCCCGATAATCGGAACCAATTCCTCTGCTATTTCTGTTGTCTTCATTTTTTTTGAATGTGCAAAGGTAATTGATTTTTGAGCTTGGAATACAAGAGCAGTTTTGATAAAAATATTCTTTGCTGAGATTGTTTTATATTTACGTGTTATTCGTAAATTATAGAATTGAGCGACATTATAGATAAAAAATTTAATGAAGCAATGTATTTGGTGTTTAAGCACAGAAGAAAAAGTAACTTTTAAAAAAAAGGCTCATACAATTCCGCAAACACTTGGAGGTACAAAAATATGTTCGAATGTTTGTGATGAATGTAATTTATTTTTTGGTAGCCATAGTAACAAACTACCTCCAATCGAAACCGTTATTAAGGAAACTTTTAATATCTCACGAGCAAGGTTGTTGGAAGCACGAAATGAAATTGGTAAAAACAAGACACTGCCAAAATTTTCCTCAATTTATTTTAACTTGGATTTAAAAAAGGGGAGTTTTAGCCTCAAAGCTAGTTATCGCAATCGTAAAAATTTTCAAGAAGGAATTTCAAGGCAACTAAAAAAGGGCCTATACAAGATATTTCTTGAAGAAACTGAGCGTCAAAAACGAAATGGCTTAGACTCACAATTTGATTTTATAAGAGAATTTTGTCGTTATGATCTTGGAGACTATCCCATTTTTTATTTTGAAAGAAATTATGGAATTATTATAATGGCAGATTCTTGGGCAATAGAGCCTGTCTTGATTATGGAAGAAGAAATGCAGTTCAAATATTTGGTACGTGAACCAAGTTTTTTCGAGTTCGAATTATTAGGTCATGTTTTTGGCATTGCTACATCTAGACATTGGGAGCTTGTAATCGACAATTATATTAAAAAGACGAGCGAGGCTAAATCAAAACATTTTAAAAGATTTAGGCAAATCACAAATTTTAGTGACATAGACTTAGCATTATCTATAATTAAATGATTAACAGGTCAGTCATCAATCTCCGTAAACGCTAAGCCCCTTCCACAAAAACAATCACCATCCCCTTCAATAAAAAATTAGACTACGTGAATTCACTATAAGTCAAATTCTAATCTTGCTTTTAGTTTGCAAACTGCCAGGAAAGTCCAAATTTAATAGCATTATCGGGCATGGGATAATGATACGCCGTATAATAATTGTATCCTGTTAAACCAGAATTGGCATGTTGGTATTTCACAAAAATACGTACCGTTTTTATTTTCGCATTCAAGAAAAGATCCAGATATGGATAATCGCCAATCTTATTTGTATTTTGCAAATAGAATTGTCCGGTAGCTGGCATATACGCGCTTCCGTTGTAGGCAGAAGTATAAAATAAATCTACTCCCAAACTAAAATACAATATTTTTTTATAATTGCTGGAATAGTACAAAGCGTTTT
The DNA here is from genome assembly GCA_039924845.1 of Bacteroidia bacterium. NCBI lineage: Bacteria > Pseudomonadati > Bacteroidota > Bacteroidia > Bacteroidia bacterium. Next base: position 2,353 of record JBDTAC010000026.1, on the reverse strand, counting down.
GTGAGATAAATTTCGGAAGCCGCAAAGGCAAGGAATCTGGCACATATTGATAGGTCATGTCGTTGGAAAAAGTCCACCTTTTATAGACGAAATCTTTTTTCAGATAGGCGGAAGAAACAGTGATGTTTCCCGAATATTGTTCTGGTTGCGCATAATTATCGAAATAACAAAAATGAGTGTATTGTGCCGCAGAAACACCAATTATAAAAGGAGTTTTTCCATTTTCTTTAAAATAAGAATGATCAATAGTAATGGATTTACAATCTGTTTTTTGAAAATTATTTTTCCAGTTGAAATTATTTCCAGCATATAAATCATAAATATAATCGGGCGTTTGATGCTGAATAGACGCAGTAATATCCACAAACGGAATTATTCCCCAACTTATTTTTCCAGAATAATCACCTTTCCGATTTCCGAGTAAATCATAATTTCCAGAAACATCCAGAAAAGAGTTTTCAAAAAATAATTTTTTAAAGAGAATATTTCCGCCTGCAATTACATTGGAAAAAACAGAATCTGTTGTGATATGTTTATTGAGCGAATCCGCTGTTCCTTGTTTCAAGCCGATAATTTGATCTTTTATTTTCGCCGTAAAATCGAAATTATTGTTCCATGTATTCCACGCCAATTCGTTTTCGATGTGATAAAAACGTACGGAATCCAAGGTTTCTTTTGTATCAATTGCATTTTTATAAAAATTAGAATCAGGGAAATTATCTTGATACACAATGGATTTATCTCCAATACTAAACGTATGCGTTAAAGAACTTTTCGGAAAAAAATTCTTTTCGAAGGATGAATCCGACTTCATTGTTTCAGTTGTCGAACCGAAAAAATAAGTTTGTCTTACATTAAATTCCTTATCAATAATACGGTGTTTGGCAGCAGAAAGATTAACGGCAACCAATTGACGATTGGAAAATGTGGCATTTCCTAAAGCTGAATCATTCGTAATTCCACCGTTTTCAGCATATTGGAAATTATTATAGATAATATTACTCGTCAAAAAATATTTTTTATTGGTGGTTTTATAGCACGAAGAAAGTGCCAAACTATTGTCGTTAGAGTTTTGGTTGAGATAACTTCCGGCGGAACGAACGCGATTAAAATTCAAACAAAAATTCAAATTCTTATTGACATTTTGTGTGTGCAGCAATTTAAAAAACTGTTCTTCTTTGGCGCCAACAACCGCATATAATTCCGTGTAAGGCGCTTTTGTATTGTAATAATTGATGGAATTATTTGTAATTCGATAGGAATCCATAAAATCATTGTCATAATGAAATCCGTCTTCCACATCTGAGTAATGTGGTAAAAATAAATTAACAAGGGGCGTGCCGCTGTTTCCTAAATTATAAAAAGAAGTGTATCGCTGAAAATTAATGAGCGAAGTATCTATTCTTGAAAAATTTTCGAGTACTTGAATTTCATTTTTATCAGAAGTACTACTGATAAAATAATTAAGCTTGACAGTATCTTTATCATACGCTGGAAATTTTCCTTCTTCGGAAAAAAAGTTGCAATTATACACTTTAATTTCAGAAATGTATTTAGAAGGATTTATTCGAACAGAATCTTGTTTAACGGCATGCGTTTTAAGAGAATCCTTTGGAGAAGCGTAAATTGAATTCGCAAAAAAACAAAGAAAAAAGATGCTTTGAAAAAATATTTTTTTGAACCCTTTGGGCATTGACTGCTTCGTTTAAAAACTTTTCAAATTTACTACTTTTATAAAACAAAAAAGCCTGTCGGAAATTAATCCAACAGGCTTAAAAGTGGCAACGACATACTCTCCCACAATTGAATGCAGTACCATCTGCGCTGGTGAGCTTAACTTCTCTGTTCGGAATGGGAAGAGGTGGACCTCACCGCAATAGTCGCCTAAAATCGTATCCCATTTTAAAGGGAAATATTTTTGACAAATAAAGAAAGAAAATACGAAAGTGTAATAGAATTGTATACAAACAAAAGCAAACGTCAATACGAAAGCTAACGGGTAATTAGTATTGCTCGGCTTTGACATTGCTGTCTTTACACCTGCAACCTATCAACGTGGTAGTCTACCACGACCCTTTAAAGAAATCTTATCTTGAGATGAGTTTCGCACTTAGATGCTTTCAGCGCTTATCTCATCCAAACATAGCTACCCTGCGATGCAGCTGACGCCACAACAGGTACACTAGCGGTTTGTCCATCTCGGTCCTCTCGTACTAGAGATAGGGTCTCTCAAATTTCTAACGCCCACAACAGATAGGGACCGAACTGTCTCACGACGTTCTGAACCCAGCTCGCGTGCCACTTTAATCGGCGAACAGCCGAACCCTTGGGACCTTCTCCAGCCCCAGGATGT
>JBDTAC010000025.1 GCA_039924845.1 Bacteroidia bacterium | reverse complement strand
CTGGTTCTTTATTCCGAAGTTTACGAAGCGCCTCTTTTTTAAAGGCTTCAAAATCGAATTTTTCTGCTTTCATATTGGTCAATTTAAATCTTTTAATTTAATTGACACACTTTATTTTACACCCTCTTTCCGTACCCGAAGTATCGTCCGCGGCAGTTGAAGGAGTAATTTCTTTCTGAAAATGTTTGAGTTATTTTCTTTCGCGTAGATTCCAAATTATTCCAGAATAACATTCCTGCTTTCTTAATTTTCATCTGCACATTCAACTCAAATTACCATTTCCAATTATTCACGAAGAGAAGGAGGGTTACAATTCCTTGTTCAGCAATAAGCCACTTTGCACCAATTGATGCAGTGATTTTTCGTACAAGGCATTTTTGGCTGCGGCAACATGTCGTTCGTGATGACAATCGGTTCCGAGCAATGAAATCATATTTTTTTCAATCATTTGCTCTGCAATTTTTTTTGTCTCCGGAGAATAATATCCCGCCAAAGAAGATAAATTTACTTGCAACAAAACACCTTTCTCTATTAAGTCTTCGTATTTACTAAAATTTCGATGCCAATAATTATAACGTTCCGGATGTGCTAATACAGGTTTATAGCCTTTCATTTGCATGTTAAAAATCGCTTGATATAAATTATCCGGCGGATTAATAAACGACAATTCGAACAGCAAATATTTTTTTTTGCCGAACGTGAGCAAAGGTTCTTTTTCTATTTTTTGTTCAAAATCATAATCCAAATAATATTCGGAAGCTGCTTCCAATTGCACTGGAATTCCTGCGTTTTTTAATTCAACACGCACTTTTTCCATGCCTCCTAAAATAGTTTCAGAAGTATTGCGATAAAAATCACTCATCGTGTGCGGAGTGGTAATTATTTTTTTGAATCCCAGATGATACAATTCTTTAATTAAATTAATTGAATCATCCATCGTTTGCGCACCATCGTCAATGCCAGGAATGAGGTGAGAATGGACATCACAGCCCAATTGCGATAAATCTACAGGGGTATCTGTTTTTGTTGATTTAGAAAATACATTGCTAAAAAATCCCACGGGCGAATGTTGTTTTATACAAATGTACGAATAAAGCGCGAGGCAATTTTTCGTTTAAGCCTTATTGACAAACGACTCAAACCAATCCAAGGTTATTTTCAAACCAGTTTCAATAGTTATTTCAGGATAATAATTCAACTCTTTTTTTGCTTTCGAAATATCTGCTAAAGAATCGCGCACATCTCCTACTCGTTCGCTCCTATAAGTAGTTTCGACAGTTGCCTTACATAATTTTCTTAAAATCTTTATCAAGTGATTAAGCGAAACGCGTTCGCCAAAAGCAACGTTAAAAACACTTCCTTGAAAATTATTTTCCGAAGCAAACATGGCTTTTATATTTGCTTGTACAGCATTTTCCACGAAAGTAAAATCACGTGTTTGATTTCCATCTCCATTTATTTTCGGCGATATATTTTGAAGCAATGCATCTATGAACAAAGGAATGGCAGCAGCATATTCGCCTTCTGGATTTTGTCTCGGTCCGAAAATATTGAAATAACGAAGCCCGATAATTTCCATGTTATACGTCTTCGAAAAAATTTCTCCGTACAACTCATCCACCATTTTCGAAACCGCATAAGGCGATAATTGTTTTCCGGTAATTTCTTCTACTTTCGGTAAAATTTTACTGTCGCCATAAACCGACGAAGAACTGGCGTACACCAAGCGTTTCACGTTTGCATCGCGCGCAGCAATCAACATATTTATAAAGCCGGTAGCATTTACATGATGTGTATCTAAAGGGTTTTTGATGGATCTTGGAACGGAACCAAGCGCAGCTTCGTGAAAAACATAATCCACATTTTCGCAGGCTTTTCTGCAATCATCGAGGTTGCAAATATCACCTTCGATGAAAATAAAATTTTCAGAATTCAGAAATGGCTCGATATTTTTCTTAAAACCTGTTGCTAAATTATCGAGTACAATTACTTTTCCGGCATTGTATTTCAATAAATATTCTACAATGTTGGATCCAATAAAACCCGCGCCACCTGTAACTAAAAAAGTTTTTTCGGATAAATCGTTTGAATGAAATTTAGTAGCGTACACGATTTGTTTCAGATTTTAAATAAAAATTTTAAAGAATATTTTCATAAACTCGAAACGAAAGAATTATCTTTTAACGTATTGATTTTCGTAGTATTTCTGATAATCTCCAGAAGTTACATTGTTCAACCACACTTCGTTTTTCAAATACCAATCAACGGTTTTTTCCAAGCCTTCTTCAAATTGTAAACTCGGTTTCCAATCCAATTCCTTTTGAAGTTTTGAAGAATCAATCGCATAGCGCAAATCATGTCCAGCACGGTCTTTCACAAACGTTATCAGCTTTGCTGATTCACCTTCTGCACGATTTAATTTCTTGTCCATAATTTTACACAACAAACGAATTAAATCGATATTTGTCCATTCATTATTTCCACCAATATTATACGTTTCTCCATTTTTTCCATGATGGAAAATAGTATCAATGGCGCGTGCATGATCTTCTACAAACAGCCAATCACGCACATTCTCACCTTTTCCGTAAATAGGAATGGCTTTGTTATTTTTTATATTGTGAATGGAAAGTGGAATTAATTTTTCTGGAAAATGAAAAGATCCGTAATTGTTGGAGCAATTCGAAATTACAATAGGCAATTGAAAAGTATCGTGATACGCGCGCACAAAATGGTCGGAACTCGCTTTGGATGCGGAATACGGACTGTGTGGATCATATGAAGTTTTTTCCGTAAACATTCCTGTTTCACCCAAAGAGCCATACACTTCATCTGTGGAAACATGATAAAAACGATGCTCTGAAAAATTATTTTTCCAACTGCTTTTTGCAGCGTTCAATAAATTTACGGTGCCGATTACATTCGTCATTACAAATTCCAAAGGATTGGAAATACTTCTGTCTACGTGGCTTTCAGCGGCTAAATGAACAACGCCAAAAAAATTATTTTTCTCAAATAAATTCGAAATAAAATTAGCATTAACAATATCACCTTTTACAAATTCGTAATTCGATTTTTTTTCAATATCCTTTAAATTAGCGAGATTGCCAGCGTACGTGAGCATATCTAAATTCACAATATGATAATCCGGATATTTATTTACAAACAAACGAACTACGTGAGAACCAATAAATCCGGCACCTCCAGTGATTAAAATTTTTTTCATCTAAGAATTATAATAATTTGCTATTCGTAAATTCGTGTTGATTTGTAATTCGTAACCACTCTCTATTGGTAAATTCGTATTGATTTGTAATTCGTAACCACTCTACAATCCCCAATAGGTAATATTTTTCATTTTATTTCTGTACATCCCTTTCACATCAATCAACACAGGATTTTTAGACAAAATAGATTTAAAATATTTTTCATCTAAATTCAAATACTCTTTGTGATTAACCGCGATGATAACAGCGTCGTAATTTTTACCTATATTTTTTACCAACCCGAAACCGTATTCGTGATCCAATTCCTTTGAATCCGCATACGGATCCGTTACTTCTACTTTTACCGAATACGATTTTAATTCTTTCACCACATCTGCAATTTTAGAATTTCGGATGTCGCTCACATTTTCTTTAAACGTAGCGCCCATCACTAAAACCTTGGCTTGAGAAATATTTTTTCCAGCTGCAATTATTTTTTTTACGGTATTTTTTGCGACATAAAACCCCATCGAATCGTTTACGTATCTGCCGGAATTAATTACGCGCGAGTGATAACCCAAGGCTTCCGCTTTGTGCGTTAAATAATATGGATCCACGCCAATGCAGTGTCCACCAACAAGTCCTGGAGAAAATTTCAAGAAATTCCATTTTGTTCCCGCAGCTTCCAACACATCATACGTATTAATATTCATTTTATTGAAGATGATGGAAAGTTCATTCATCAAAGCAATATTTACATCTCGCTGGGTGTTTTCAATGATTTTAGCGGCTTCTGCTACTTTAATGGAAGGTGCTTTGTGAACGCCTGGTTCCACAATAATTTGATAGGTTTTCGCAATTTCTTCCAAGGATTCCTCATCACATCCCGAAACAACTTTTAAAATTTTTGTAATCGTATGTTCCTTATCGCCTGGATTGATACGTTCTGGAGAATATCCCACTTTAAAATCTTTTTTGAATTTCAATTTCGAAATTTCTTCCAAAATCGGAATGCAATCTTCTTCCGTACAACCTGGATAAACAGTGGATTCATACACCACATAATCTCCCTTTTTCAATGCTTTCCCAACAGATTTAGACGCGCCAATCAGAGGTTTTAAATCAGGTAAATTATGTTCGTCAATCGGCGTTGGCACGGCTACAATGAAAAAATTTGCTTTTTTCAACACATCAATCGAAGCGGTAAATTCAATGTCACAGCCTTTAAACGCCGACTTATCAAGTTCTTGACTCGGATCAATTCCTTTCTTCATCATGTTTACGCGTGCCTCGTTGATGTCGAATCCGATGACTTTAATTTTTTTTGCAAAAGCCAGTGCAATGGGCAATCCTACGTATCCCAAGCCAATAACGGCTAATTTCGCTTCTTTTTTGAGGAGTTTTTTATACATATTTTCAGTCTTGAAAAATTATTTTTTTCGATTGTCTTTTCGCAAAGCGTAAATACGTTCAATCATCTCCACCACTTTCATCCCTTCTAAAGCGTTGGTAGTAATGGTTTTCCTATTTTTTAGCGTATCCACCACATTTTCAATAATATAATGATGATTGGCTGCCGAACCTTTGTAAGTCCCGTAATCATTGCCCGGATTGGTTGGCGCCAATTCTGGCAAAGTATAATTTTCGATGTGACAATATTCTACTTCGTTCATGTATTGCCCGCCAATCTTCACGCTCCCTTTTTTTCCGATAATCGTAATGCTACTTTCTAAATTGCTATCCCAAACAGCCGTGGAATAATTAATACTTCCCATTCCGCCATTCGCGAAATTAAAAGTAACAAAACCGCTGTCTTCAAAATCAGTAGAATTAGCGTGTGTAAAATCATTGAACTTCGCCTGAATGTCTTTGATATCGCCAAAAAGCCAATACATGATATCTATAAAATGAGAAAATTGCGTGAACAAAGTTCCGCCATCTAAATCCTGCGTGCCTTTCCAGCCGCCTTTTTTATAATAACGCTCGTCGCGATTCCAATAACAATTCAACTGCACCATATAAATATCACCCATTTTTTTTGTTTCGATGAGCTCTTTTATCCATACAGATGGCGGCGAATAACGATTTTGCATCACGCAAAAAACATTTTTATTTACTTGCAACGATTTATAAATAATGGCTTCGCAATCTGCTTTGTGAAGTGCCATCGGCTTTTCGCACACAATGTGTTTTTTTGCATCTAGCGCAAGCAACGCATGTTTCGCGTGCAATCCGTTTGGTGTAGCAATATTTACGACATCAATTTCTAAATTAGACACCAACATTTCTTCAATCGAATTGAAAAATTTTTCTTTCAATTCAGATAATCCTAATTTGCTTTTATCTTGAATATCACAAACGGCAACGAGTTCACATTCTTCGTTTCTGCGAATCATCTCCGCATGGCGTTTTCCGATGTGTCCTTGACCAACAATGGCGAATTTTATTTTAGTCATTTTGATTGAATTAATACGGGAAATTACTCCACTATCTTGCTTACTTTTCCGATTTCTAATTTGTATTTTTCCTTACTTTCTGGACAAACCGCGATGCCATTTTTAAAATCCAAACGATGTCCGAATTCACTCATCCAACCAATTTGTTTGGCAGGATTTCCGACCCATAAAGAATAAGCAGGAACATTTTTTGTAACCACAGCACCCGCACCAATAAAGGCAAATTCGCCAATATCGTGTCCGCAAACAATAGTTGCGTTGGCACCAATAGATGCTCCTTTTCCAACATGCGTTTTGGCATATTGATTTTTACGATTGACAGCGCTGCGTGGATTAGTCACATTGGTAAATACCATCGACGGACCCAAAAAAACATCGTCCGCACACGTTACGCCCGTATAAATAGAAACATTGTTTTGCACTTTTACATTTTTGCCAAGCACCACATCAGGCGAAATAACTACGTTTTGACCGATGTTGGAACCCTCGCCAATTGTGCAATTAGACATAATGTGTGAAAAATGCCAAATCTTAACGCCTTTCGCTATTTTACAGCCTTCATCAATAAAAGCAGAAGGATGCGCAAAAAAATCTTTTTCCATTCTTAAAATTTAAGGATACAAAAATAGGAAAATCTAAGAAAGTATACGCTTTTTAGCGTTTTACTTTAGGATGTCTTTAAAAAAGTATGATTTTAAACACTTCAAAAAAATAATTTTTCAAAGCACTTATTTCGAGCCGCCTTCTTTCTGGACTTTGCTATGTTTTATTCCGTAAGAGAAATAAATAATAATTCCGATAGCCATCCAAATAATCAATCGCCACCAAGTTTCTGACGGAAGTGCAATCATTTGAGCCGAACAAATTATAATTCCGAGAATCGGAAAAAGCGGAACAAAAGGTGTTTTAAATGGACGATGAATATTGGGACGTGTTTTTCGGAGTACAATAATTCCTGCACAAACAATTACGAAGGCGAGTAAAGTACCGATGGAAACCAATTCGCCTAATATGCCAATCGGGAAAAGTCCAGCAATAATGGCAGCTACAGAGCCTGTTAAAATAGTGGTAACATAAGGCGTTTTAAATTTTTTGTGAACGGCTGCAAATTTTTGTGGAAGCAAACCGTCTTTCGCCATGGAATAAAAAATACGCGGTTGTCCCATCAACATCACTAAAATAACGGAACTCAATCCGGCAATGGCGCCGATTTTTATCAAAGGACGCAACCAAAATAAAGCAGGACCAGCTTTGTCAATCGCCATGGCAATAGGAGCGGGAACATTTAAATCTTTGTAATTAACGATTCCTGTAAGGACAAAAGAAACGACAATGTATAAAATGGTACAAATGATGAGCGATCCGAGAATGCCTCGAGGCATGTCTTTTTGTGGATTAATAGCTTCTTGAGCAGCGGTGGAAACGGCATCAAAACCGATGTATGCAAAAAAGATAACGCCTGCACCGGCAACAATTCCACTCCATCCGAATTTTCCATCACCTGCATTGGGCGGAATAAAAGGAGTCCAATTGGATTTGGTAATGTAGTGTGCGCCAAATCCTATGAAGAGCAGAATTACCGCAATTTTTAAAATAACGATGATGTTGTTGAAACGCGCTGATTCTTTAATGCCGATCACCAATAAAGTGGTCATCAACACAATAATAAATATTGCTGGAAAATTGATGAAAGCACCCGTTAAATGCCAGCCTTGTGTTGGGTCGTGATCCAAAGGAGCTTGGCACATGGCGGCAGGAATCGTAATTCCGAAATCTTTAAAAAAACTAACAATGTAACCCGACCATCCAACAGCCACGGTAGAAGCGCCAAAGAGGTATTCTAAAATTAAATCCCACCCGATAATCCAAGCAATAAATTCTCCGAGCGTGGCGTAGGAGTACGTATAAGCACTTCCTGCAATCGGAATCATGGAAGCAAATTCGGCATAACATAAACCTGCAAATGCACAGCCAATTCCAGATAAAACAAAAGACAATACCAAAGCTGGACCCGCATGATTAGCAGCTGCAGTACCAGTTAGTACAAAAATTCCAGTGCCGATAATGGCTCCAATACCAAGGGCAATGAGATTATTAGCCGTTAATGTGCGTTTCAGTCCGTTTTCAGAATCAGAAGATTCCGTCATTAAGCGATTGAGTGATTTCGTGAAAAAGAGCTTATTTGCCATAGTTATTCGGAGTATTTATAAAAAATCAGTTTGAAAAATTATTTTTTAGAAGGCTAAATATAGATATTTTTTTTAGTTGGTGCGCTCTAAGCGATAAAAGGATTGGGATAATTTACAACAGCAGTATATATCGCAAGTTGATAATTGAGAAAATTTATTTTTTGCATTTTGAATTATTGGTTTAAATTGAAAGAAAATCTGGCTTTTTATACACTGCTAAAATTTTTTAAGTTATTTTTGAATCAGTAAAGACGTATTTTTATTTTTAATTTCAATTGCTCATCTTACTTTAGAAAATCTATAACCATGAAAAAATTAATTTTACTCTGTGTCATTTTTCTGTTCGGATCCATTTCTGCGGAAGCGCAACAAAAAATTAATTTTCAAAACCCTAAAACACTTGCTGATAATCAGAGAAGCGATACTATTGATATTTTAAATTATACGATAAATCTGAATATTACGGATTTCACCAATAAAATAATTGGCGGAAATACTGTAATTCGTTTTGCTCCGAAAATGAATACTGTCAATACGATTAGTTTGGATTTACTCCGTTTAACGGTTGATTCCATTACAATGAACAATCAATTAGTAACGTATCATTACAACGATACTCTTATTGTAGCTCAGCTCCCAAGTACTGAAAACATTGGGGATACAAATAATTTAACTATTTATTATCACGGAACGCCACAAATGGACGCTTCGGGCTGGGGTGGTTTTTATTTTCAAAACGGAATTGCTTATAATTTGGGTGTTGGTTTTGATGCGAATCCACATAATTATGGAAGAGTTTGGTATCCGTGTTTCGATAATTTTGTAGAGCGTGCTACGTATATTTTCAACATCACCACCAATAATGGAAACATTGCTTATTGCAATGGATATTTAAAAAGTGATACCACTGATATATCCGGATTAAGAACACGAACATGGGAATTAGACAAATCTATTCCAAGTTATTTGGCAAGTGTTGATGTAGGGAAATACACACAAGTAAACGAAGTTTACAACGGCATTAATGGTCCAATTCCAATTGTGTTGGCGGCACTTCCTGCAGATACAATCAATTTAAAAAATTCATTTGTTCATCTTAAAAATGCACTTGCTGGTTTCGAAAACAGGTATGGATATTATCGTTGGAATAAAGTAGGTTATTCGCTTGTCCCATTTACTTCTGGTGCAATGGAACACGCCACAAACATTGCTTTTCCTGCACTTGCCGCCAACGGAACAACTACTTACGAAGCGGATATAATGGCGCACGAATTATCGCATCATTGGTTTGGTGATTTGGTAACGTGTCAAACAGCAGGCGATATGTGGCTGAACGAAGGAATGGCAGTTTATTCGCAATCTATTTTTACAGAATGGGTTTACGGAACAAATGCTTACAAAGCTTCTATCAGAACCAATCACGAAAATGTATTGCACTACGCACATATTATAGATCACAGCTATCGCGCGCTTTACAACATACCGTTAGCATATACGTATGGTTATACGGTGTATCAAAAAGGGGCAGATGTAGCGCATACATTAAGAGGTTATATGGGCGATTCCACATTTTTTGCCGGACTGAAATATTATTTGAATACCAATCAATACACTGCTGTTAATAGTTACACCTTGATGAATAGTTTACAAACTTCATCTGGAATGAATTTGTCAGATTTTTTTAATGGATGGGTTTTTAATCCAGGCTTTCCGCAGTTTTCCATTGATTCATTTAAGGTGGTTCCAGTAAGTGGAAATTATACTGTTACTGTTTTTGTAAAACAAAAATTGACTGGAGCGCCTGCTTATTTCAACAATGTGCCTTTGCAGATTTCATTCAAAGATAAAATGTGGAATGATATTGATCAGAAAATAATTGTTTCCGGACATCTTTCTACGTTCACTTTTACGCTTCCGATAAATCCTATTTTTATTGGTTTAAATATGGATGAAAAAATTAGCGAAGCCATTGCTCCACAAACTGCTACTATAAAAGCAACTGGAACGTATAATTTATCCAATGCGCGCATGTCAATTACGGTTACCAACATCACCGATTCTGCATTTATTTTTGTGGAACATAATTATACCGCGCCCGATTCTATAAAAAATAATCCGATGCACTACCGCATTTCGCCAAACAGGTATTGGAAGGTATCGGGTATTATTCCGAACGGATATACAGCAACGGCACAAATGTATTTTGATGGCAGAAAAGTTTCTTCTGGCGGCGGCGGATACCTCGATACCGCATTAACTATCCATGGCTCAGACAGTATTATTTTGTTGTACCGAAAAAATCCTGCTTCTGATTGGACGCAATATCCTGCTTATTCGAAAGTAATTGTGGGTGGACCAACTCTCGGTTTTGGATACGTTAAGTTAGACTCCTTGCCGATGGGTGAATATACTTTCGCAGATGGCGTTTCAACACTTGGAATTAAAGAATTGAAAAAAAGTTCGGGAACTATTCAGGTGTATCCGAATCCTGCAAATAAAACTATTTCATTCGATTTGAAAGATGAATCGCAACTTCAATCCAAAAAATTCTCTGTGATAAACGCTGCTGGAAAAATAATTTTTCGTGGCAATTTAAAACAAGGACAAACTAATTATTCTGTTTCTGCCGAAGATTGGAAAAACGGTATTTATTTTATTTCTATTCCCGTAGACGACCAACATTATTTGACTGGAAAGTTTGATGTGATCCACTAAAGTGATTAGGTAATTAAGTGATTATGTGATGAAGAAAAGATGTCATTCTGAACGCAGTGAAGAATCTAATGTTAACTAAATAAAGCTTAGCGAGAAGCTGCGCTGAATGGAAGAAGCTAATGAAAAAATATTTGCACATAAATAAAAATCCAATATTTCTGATTGTTATTCTTTTAGTTTTAATTAGTAGTTGTTGGTCTCCTTTTACTTGTGATAAATGGCGAAAGGAAAACATAAGGTATAAAGAATTTAAAGGCACTATATCTGTAAAAAAAGAATTTAAGAATTGCGATGGCATTATTGTAATTAATAAAACAGATACTTTACCGCATTTTTGTCCGTGTGGTTTGTGGAGAGAAAAATGGAATATGATAAATGTATCAGATTCAATTATTAAAAATTATGGTAGCGATTCAATTAAAATAATCACAAAGGATACTATTCTAAAGTTTCTATATCCATGTTGTGATGAATAGTGGAATAGTGTCACTATTTGCACCCAACAAAAGAGCTTTAAAAATTATTTTTTTGAAGCCTAAATTTACGGATAATGAAATCGCCAGGCATTCAAATAAGCAATATGTTTTTTCGTACGCTTTTGTTCGTAGTTAAAAATAAGATGTCCTAAATCTGCCATAAAAGGCAATGCCAGCGAATCGTATTGGTATTTTCCGGTGTTCAAAATATTTTTTTCGTTCGCATAAATCAATACCGACAAACAAAATTCTGTGTGCGTATCCGGATCTACAATGTAGGCGCAATCAGCTAAAAAGCCATACGCTCTGCCCACAATATTAAACGATCGAACCGTAGAATCTTTAATGGAATCAGTCGTTCCGAAGTAAATGTATTTCTTGAAATTGTCTTTGTAAACTTTTTCATCGTAATGTGGATAATCACTTTCTCGTGGAAGCATACTCATGTATTTATACAAAAATTGATAATCACTTTCTGTTATATGAAATTGCAGTGAAGGGTTAATACATTCAGGAAAAATAATGGAAAGTAAAATATTATTTTCATCTTCAAACGGAATATAATTGTTGTCGCAAAAATTTCTTGGAGGTCTTATTCGTCCGTCCTCTTTAAACCCTCTCCCTATTTTTGTGCATAGCGCACAGTTTGCAATAGCAGCATTGTCAGTATCGGCAGCTTGTTTGTAAATAACAGAAGAATCATTTCTTAAAAAAACAAAAGGATTGGTAAAACGATTGTCGTTTGTATCGCAACCTCCCCCCAAACGCTGATTTATCAAAATGTTTTGATAGCCCATCTCATGCAATCTTTTATTGATATAATCAGGAGACAGAAATTCGTAAATACGATTACAGGCTTTGTTATTACTAACCAGTAACATTTTTTTTAAGTATTGCGCAATGCTTGGATAGCCTGATTCCGCAGTAGTATCCACGTATTCTTTTGTTTGACAACGATGTAAACTGTCAATTAATAAACGAGAATCTTTGGTTAAATCACTAATATTTAAGCGATCAATTTTTTCGAGCGCTAAAGCTGAAAAGGGTAATTTCACTAAACTTGCGGGGTAAAAATAATTTTTTGAAGGAGGTTCCAAAAAATATTTTTTCAAGTGCGGAACATTATCTTTATCGCGATTTATTTGCGTGTAAATAATTTGCAAATGATATTTTTCGGGATGTAAAAAAACGTCTTTATACTTCGTGTAAAACGAATCGGTTTTAATAATTTGTTTTAAAATATTTTGAGCGGTGCAGTGAATTTGCATCGCTGCAAAAACAAATAGCAGTGTCCGCTTAATCATATTGAAAAAATTATTTTCGTTCTGCTTTTATTAAATTCTGATCGTTTGTCCCCCAATGATAGCCGAGTGAAAAGGGTAGTGCTTTTACATATTTAGCACTGTCTTTATAGGCAGTTTCCAAATTAGTTTGGGTAACACCTTTAAAATCTTTTACCGGAACAACATACATCCCGTAAAGCGAAACACTCCATTTGTCGCTGGTCAAATATTTATAAGGAATTCCGGTATCGTCTTCTAAAATAGAAGCACTTTTATCCAAAATAAAATTTCGGAGCAGCGTAAAAAATTTATAATGCAACAGATAGGACGCGGATTTCAGATAGGTAAAAGAGGTTGGCATATTTTTCATCCAAGCCATCATGCCTTTGTTTTTTGCCAATGCACCATCTGATAAATCACATTTCATGTACGAAACTACTTGCATACTATTATTCGTATTATTTCGGAAATATACTTTTACAAAATCATTTGTGTGAACCGCTGCACTGTCCTTGTTTAATTCGGTTTCAGAACCATCATCGTTCAGATGAAAATATTTTACATTTACAATTGGATGATGTGTGCGCACTAAAAAAACACAAATCAATGGCAAGGTTCCGTTCACATTTTCGCGTTGTAAATCGCCCAACATTTTGTGTGTAATGAAATAACTTTTTTTGAAAACATCACTCAACGACGTGAAAATATCATTCAAATAATTGGCACGTTCGGACGGGTTTAAATGTTTTAAATTTGGCAATGCACCAGCTCTTTCGAGCGCATATAAATGATAATTTTTTGCTTCATGGAAAAAAATATTTCCGTGCAAGATATCCGGCCCGCTCAAGGGATAAAAAACATCTAAATTTTTTTGATGTTCTGATGAAAGTTCTGTATTTGCCCATGCTGCCATAGGTTTTATACGTTTACTATCCAATAAATTCCAGGCAGCATCGAAATTTTTTGCGTGACGAATCCAAGCGGTATCCTTTTCCAAATCTGAGAAATCGCTGCCCGATTCTTGTTTCATACCGGCAATGTATCGCGCAATATCATTGAAAGTTCGGTCGATCGTTACATTTGTATCAGCTGAAATTTTTATTTTTTTTATACTGTCTGAGACTTGTTTTACTGGAACAGAATCTTTTTTTACTGCCGTGTTTTTTGTTACGATAGTTGATTTATTTTCTTGATTTCCGCAAGCGTTTATCAAAAAACACATCGCAAGAATCGTGATTGAAAAAATTATTTTTTCAGCGTACTTTTTTTTCTTCATTTTGAGATTCATTTTTTTTAATAAAATAGACAATACCTCCAACAAGCACAGTTGCTAAGCCAAACAATGATTCTTTAACGTGCCCTTGCATTGTAAAAAACAATGTCCAACCCGTCAAAAGTAAAAAAATAATTGGAGTAATCGGATAGGCGAATGTTTTGTAGATTCCTGACAATTCTCGTTTCTTTATTCTCATTACAAATAAACTGAAAACGGTTAAGAAAGTAAATAAGCCCAAGGTAAAGCCGATGTAGACCAGTACTTTATCGAAGGTAGACGTGAGGATTAATAAAATTGTAATGGCTGATTGTATAATGGTTGCTACGACAGGGATTCCATTTTTATTTTTCTTCGATAAAAAAGAAAGTTGTGTTAAATCTTCGCCCATTACTTGCGCTACGCGTGGACCCGCAAATACCATGGAGCTAATGGAAGACACTAATAAAAACGCGATGAGCATCCCCATTAAATTTCCAATTTTTGTTCCAAAAATATGAACAGCAGAAATGTATCCAACTTCTACTTGACCTTTCAATTCGTTGATGGGAGCGGTGTACAGAAAAATAAAATTTAAAAGGACATATAAAATCATCACCACCAAAGTTCCCCAAAATAAAGATTTCGGAATGTTGATACGCGGATTTTCAATGTCACTCGCCATGTAGGCAGAAGCGTTCCAGCCCGAATAAGCGTAGGACACATAAATCAATGAAACAGCAAATGCTGGACTAAAAATACTTTTCCAGCTTTCGCTCGGAATAAGGCTATTAATGGGAAGGATAGAAATTGGTTGCGAAGTATTTATTGTAAATCCAGCAACGATAAAAAATAAAATCAACAACACTTTTAATACGGTAAAAATATTTTGAAATTTCGCACTATTTTTAAGATTGAAAGAATGTACGAGTGTAATTAAAATAACAACGGAGCAACCCAGCATTGCAGGATTTAATGTTGGATACACTTCGTTTACATATTTCCCCAAAGCCATTGCGGATAAGGCTACGGGCACTGAAAAACCTACGGTTACAGAAACCCAGCCAGATAAAAATCCAACGAAAGGATGTAATAATTTGGAAAGATAATGGTATTCTCCGCCTGAACGCGGCATCGCGGAAGCAAGTTCTCCGTAAGACAATGCGCCGCAAAGCGCAATAATTCCGCCAACTACCCACAATAAAATAATTCCGAAAACAGATTGAATATCGAATAATTGAAAACCGAGGCTCGTGAAAACCCCAGTGCCAATCATATTGGCGATGACGACGGAAACGGCGGTGTAAAAACTAATTTTTCGTGCGGACATTTTTGAGTAGTTGAAAATTATTTTTCTTACAGGGTAGCACTGATTTTTTTTGAAATATTTTTTTGACTATTAGACGAAAACACACCATGAGCGGTGTCGCGCACATCCTCTATCGTATAAAAGACTTTCGGGTTGTGCTCTCGAATAAGTTCAATAACCGATTGTACATTTTTACGTTTCACAACAGTAAATACCATTTTTACGGCTCCTGATGCGCCTTGAGCAGCTACTGTAGTAATTCCATGATTTTCTCTTTTAAGCTTATCAATCAATGTTTCACAATCATGTTCTGTGATAATTCGAATTAGTTGCAAGCCGATTGCTAATTTTTCTTCTACAATAATTCCAGCATACGTGCCAAGAGAATAGCCCAATGCCCAAGCGAAATAGCAGGCTACATTATCCATGTGCTTCATCACTTGTGCAATTGCAACTAACCAAATTAAAGCTTCTGCAAAAGCGGTAAATGGCACTATTTTTTTTAATCCGCGAAAAATAAAAATATAACGCAAAGTGGAAAGCGTTACAGCAAAAAGGCGCGCAATTACTATTAACAAAGGCAATCCAATCCAAGCGTAGTAATCAAAATGAGTCATAGTCATATATTTTTAAAGGAACAAAAATAATTTTTTCTTTGTAGGAATGGCCAAGTATTTTCGGTACTCCGAAAAATTATTTTTTGAAGGCATCGTAAATTGCTTGCTGGATTTTTGTGCGAATATTAAGTTCAGCCAATTTATTTTCTGATGCATTTGGATTAACTCTGTTAGATAAAAAGACATACACAATTCCGTTGTCCGGATCCGCCCAGGTAAATGTTCCAGTATATCCAGAATGCCCAAAACTGTTTGTTGATGCGGAATCGCAAGCAGGGCTTTCTTTGCTGTGATTCATTTCTGGCTTATCAAATCCGAGTCCGCGGCGGTTGCCGTTTGCGGAAAATTGGCACGCTGTAAAATTACTAACCGTAGTTGAATCAAAATATCGCTCACCACCATACGTGCCTTTTTGCAAATACATTTGCATCATTATCGCTACATCATTCGCATCCGAAAAAAGTCCGGCATGACCCGAAACGCCTCCCATCATGGCGGCTCCTTGATCTTGCACATCGCCATGCAGCAATTGTTTTCTAAAATAAGTATCGTTTTCTGTCGGCGGAATTCGTTTTAAATCGAAGCGTTTTCGCGGCAAATATCCCATTGTAGTAAGTCCTAAAGGGTTGTAAAAATTTTGAAAAACATAATTGTCAAGTGTTGTTTTTGTTTGTTTTTCGATGATTTCTTTTAATAAATAAAATCCTAAATCACTGTATAGATATTCTTTTTTCTTCGATACTTTTGATTGAATAATTTGACGTAAAATACTGTCGTGATACGCTTTACTGATGTACAAATGTTCCGCTACACGTATTGGAAATGCAGGCGTTTCTACACTGTCGTAAATCCATGGGAAATAGATTCCATCCTTCATCGTATTTTTATAAAAAGGAATCCACGCTTGCAATCCCGCTTGGTGCGCCATCACATCATTGATGAGCATTTTCTTTTTATTTGATTTTTTTAAAATCGGTAAATACAAACTGAGTGGAGCATTTATTTTTATTTTATTTTCTTCGGAAAGGCGCATGATGGAGGGCGTTGTTGCCAATATTTTTGTGAGAGAAGCGAGGTCGTAAATATCATTCGTACGTGTAGGAATTTTTTTATCATACGTTTGATAGCCGAATGCTTTTTGATAAAAAACATTACCATTTTTTGCAGCAAATACAACACACCCAGGATAAGCGTGTTCTTTTATTCCTTCGTTAGCAAGTGAATCAATCACAGAAAGTTTTTTTTCGGACACTCCAATTTCTTCTGGAGAAACGTAGGCAAAACGAATTTTATCAGTGGTTCTGATTCCGCTTCCAATTGGAAACAAAGGCGCTGCGGTAACAGGTAATTTTCCTTGAGCAGTCATTCCTCCAAAGATAAGTTGCGCAGAATAATTTTGAGTGTATTCATTGTCTTCGTAAGATTCAATAACTGCAAGCGATTGCTCGATATTGTTAAATTTAGAAAGTACATACGGTGTGGAAAAACAATCGAAAATTATTTTTTTCGTTAATAATAATTTGTCTAAAAATTTTATGGATGGAATAGAAAGTCCGAAATTAATTGCCGGATTAGAACTTGGATTATCCAATGCTACAACAATGATATTGTAAGGTTTTAAAGCCTTTTCGATGGAATCATAAAAAAGAGAATCGCCATTTATTTTCAAAAAAATATTTTTTGAAGGAGCATATTTTGTAATTGTTTCTTGAAAAATAGTAGTGCTTGTATCTCCGACAGAAATCGTCGCAATGTTTAATGTATCCAGCCTTTTTAGAGGAATAAAATTATTTTTGTTTTGAAGTAAAGTGAGTGATTGTTCTGTGATTTTTCGATTCAATAAATCAGCGCTTATTGGATTCAAATCTTCGTATAACCCTTTCAAATCAACAGGTTTATACTGATTTAATCCTGCCCAGGATTTTGCCATCAGAATTTTTTTGCAGCGTGCATCAATATCTGCTTGTGTAATCTCACTATCGGCAATTGCATTTTTAATTTCCTCCATTGCTTTTGGTACATCTTCCGAAAAAAGCAATACGTCATTTCCTGCAAGTAATGCTTTCACATCTACAATTCCGGGTTTGTAAAATTTACTTACGCCCTTCATATTTAAAGCATCTGTAAACACTAAACCCTTAAAATCCATTTTCGTTTTCAACAAACCATTCACCACTCTTGGAGATAAGGTAGAAGCGGTATTGGGCGTAGAATCAAGTGCAGGAATGTATAAATGTGCTACCATTGTGCTGCTAATACCATGCGAAAAAAGTTGTCGGAAAGGATATAACTCAAGTGTATCAAGGCGCTCAACGGAATGATTTACAACAGGTAATGTTTTGTGAGAATCGGCATCCGTATCTCCATGACCGGGAAAATGTTTTGCGGTAGAAATCACGTGTTCGTCCTGCAAACCGCTCATATAAGCCAATCCCTTTTGTGCTACTTTAAATTTATTTTCGCCAAAAGAACGCGTACCGATAATTGGATTTAGTGGATTACTGTTGATGTCAATCACAGGAGCAAAATCCAATTGTACGCCCAAACGCTTGCATTGCAAGGCAATTGAGCGACCCATGTCATAAATCAAGGAATCATTTTCAATCGCGCCAAGTGTCATTTGATGTGGAAATTTTACGGTGCTGTCGAGGCGCATTGCCAATCCCCATTCTGCATCCATGGCGATTAATAAAGGCGTTTTTGAAATGCTTTGATATTCATTTTCAAGTATAGCTTGCCTTGCGGGACCACCTTGAAAAAAAATCAATCCGCCAATTTTATAATCACGAATTAATTTTTCGAGTTCCTCTTTGTTTTTCTTATGCTCTTTTTTATCGAGATTGGAATACGCAGCCACCATAAATAATTGTCCAAGACGTTCATCTGGCGTAAGCGAATTAAAAACGGAATCTACCCAAGTTGTATTGGTAGAAAGGAAAGGCGGAGCTTGTGTTTTTAATTTTAGAGTATCAGAAGCAGCATTTACTAATTGACTGCAAATAATAAAGGCAATAAAAACACAGGTTGAAAAAATATTTTTTCTCATCACGAAAATTAGAAATAGATAATCTCTAAAATTATTTATAATGAGAAAGCTGTTGTTGTGTTTGTCGGAATCTTATCAACAGCGAGAAGTTGATTTAGAGACTCATCTTTTCGATTAAATCCGCTAAACGGTTGGAATACCCTGATTCATTGTCGTACCAGCCAATTACTTTTATCATTCCGCCAAGTACAGAAGTTAAATCAGCATCAAAAATACAGGAATACGGATTTCCTACAATATCAATGGAAACAATAGGATCAAGTGTATATTGAAGAATATTTCTCAAGTTAGTTTCCGCTGCTTTTTTAAAAATAGCATTGATTTCTTCCACGCTTGCCTTTTTTCTCAACGTACACGTAATGTCCGTCAAAGATCCGTCCGGAACGGGAACTCGAATACCGCAACCACCTATTTTTCCATGTAAATGCGGGAAGATTTTAGTGATTGCTTTTGCTGCGCCAGTAGAAGTAGGAACGATGGAAACCGCCGCTGCTCTTGCTCTTCGCAAATCTTTGTGAGGCGCATCGTGCAAGCGTTGATCGCCAGTATAGGAATGAACGGTGGTAATGTAAGCGTCTTCAATTTCCCAATTTTCATCCAATAATTTTATCATGGGAGCCGCGCAATTAGTGGTGCACGAAGCATTCGAAATAATGACATCTTCTTTTTTAAGCAATTCATCATTTATTCCAATAACGATGGTTTTGATGTCGTCGGCTTTTGGTGGCGCAGAAAGAATTACTTTTTTAGCACCAGCCAATAAGTGCTTTTCAGCGCTTTGTTTGTCTAAGAAAAACCCAGTGGATTCGATGACAATATCTATGTCCATTGATTTCCAAGGTAATTGTTCAGGATTTTTTTCAGACAGAATAATTATTTTTTTTCCATCAACAATAAAATGACTTTCTTCTGCAATAACAGTTCCTTGGTACACGCCGTGAATGGAATCGTATTTCAATAAATGCGCGAGTGTTTTTGCATCGCTCAGATCATTGATGGCAATGATTTCTATATTTTGTCTTTTCTGAAGGACACGAAATAGAACTCTTCCTATTCTTCCGAAACCGTTGATGGCAATGCGCGTTTTTTTCATAATGTGTTTTTTACAAAATTACGAAATAATGCGCAACTGAATCTTAATCAACATCTTAAAATTTTACCTAAACGAAACAGGAGTAATTTGTTAAAATTCGTTAATTTTTAGTTGTGAAAAAATTGTGGCACGAGGCTTGCATGTATCCCTTCAGAAATCAAAAAATAATTTAAACCTTAAAACCAAAACAAAATGAAAAAAATCATGTTATTAGCAGCTGCCGTAATATTTTCAGCATCTGTGTTTGCCGCAACAGGAAGCAAAACAATTAAAAAATCAGTAAAAGCTCAAACTGCTCAAACTGCAAACAAAAAAGAAGTGAAAAAAGCAGAGAAAAAAGCAGAGAAAAAAGAAAAACCTGTGAAAGCTAAAAAAGCAAAAACAGAGAAAAAAGTGAAAACTGCAAAAAAAGCGAAGTAATTCACATCGTTACAAAACGCCTTCAGAAAATTAATTTTCTGAAGGCGTTTTGTATTATTAATTCTCTGAAAATTATTTTTTCAAGCGGATAAAATCTCCATCATTTTCAGCCATTCCGGATTTAATTGCGAAATGTGTTTCACTGCATTTTCAAAAGGAGTGAAAATAATTTCATTGCTTTTACTGCCTACCATCACGCCGTGTTTTTTTTGTATTAAGGCTTCAACGGCAGCAAAACCAAGTCGGCTGGCAAGTACTCTGTCCATACAACTCGGATTTCCGCCGCGCTGAATGTGACCTAAAACAGTAATGCGCACATCGTAATGCGGCAATGCTAATTTTATTTTTTTTCCTGTTTCGATGGCTCCGCCTGCCTCATCGCCTTCTGCTACAATAATAATTTTCGATGTTTTATCTTTCCTTCCGTTTTTTAATTTGTGAATTAATTGTGTGTGGTCGGTTTTTATTTCTGGAATTAAAATGTCCATCGCGCCCGACGCAATGCCCGTTCGAAGCGCAATTAAGCCGGCATCGCGACCCATTACCTCTACAATAAATAAACGCTCGTGCGATTCTGCGGTATCGCGAATTTTATCCAAGGCGTCAATCACTGTATTGATGGCGGTGTCGTAGCCAATCGTATAATCGGTGCCAATTAAATCGTTATCAATTGTTCCCGGAATGCCGATAATCGGAATGTTGAATTCACTTTCAAATACGGATGCAGCGCGGAAAGTTCCATCTCCACCAATCGCTATTAGCGCATCAATTTTATTTTTCTGGATGTGTTCAAATGCTTTTTCTCTGCCTTCTTTTGAGTGAAATTTTTCGCTGCGGGATGTTTTTAAAACAGTGCCACCGCGCTGAATAATATTGGCAACGGATTTCGGCGGAAGTGGAATAAATTCTCCGTTCATCATACCTTCGTACCCGTGCATAATTCCCGAAATTTCCAATTGATGATGTGCTGCAGTTCGTACTACGGCTCTAATACAAGCGTTCATTCCCGGTGCATCGCCTCCTGAAGTAAACACGGCTATTTTCTTCATCGAAAAATTATTTTTTTGAAAGATAAAATCAATCTTCTTTTACCAATTTATGAATTTTTTTTGTGCCTTGATACATTTCGTATTTCAAAAATTTACATTCCAAGGCACCGTTAAACAAGGTGATTTTTCGCGACGGACGCAAACCAATTGCATGGATGGCTTCTATATTTGAACTGATAATCCAGACATCGTAACCGCTGTATTTTTTTTTCATCGTACTTCCGATTTCTTTGTACAATTCTTCAATATTATCTTTCACCATTCGTTCGCCGTAAGGCGGATTGAAAATCACAACGCCTTTGGCAGCAGGTGGTTCGAAATCTTGAAAAGAACAATGTTGTACCGAAACTACGTCGTCCACTTTTGCTGTTTTAATATTTTTTTTCGCTTTTTTTATGATGTTTGGCGAAATATCACAGCCTCTTATTTCCGGATTTAAACTGTCGATTTTATCAATTGCGGCATCGTAAATTACTTGCCACAAATCAGCATCAAAATCTTTCCATTTTTCAAAACCAAATTGTTCGCGAAAGCAACCTGGCGGAATATTATTCGCGTACATCGCGGCTTCTATCAAAATAGTTCCGGAGCCGCACATGGGATCAACCAAAACGGAATGTTTATTCCAGCCACTGAGTATCACCATCGCTGCCGCCAATACTTCGTTGAGTGGCGCTAAATTTATGTTTTCGCGATAACCTCTTTTATAAAGCGCATCGCCAGAACTATCCAAAGAAACCGTGCAGGTAGTTTGAAAAATATGAATGTTGATGCGAAGCGTCGGATTGTCTAAATCTACATCCGGACGAACGCCATATTTTTCGCGGTATTTATCTACAATGGCATCTTTTGTTTTTTGAGAAATGTATTGCGAATGGTTGAATAAATCAGTGTTGAGCGCCGTATCCACCGCCAAGGTTTCTTGAGGTTCTAAATATTTTTCCCAATTTATTTTTTGAATTTTTTCGTAGAAATCATTTTCATCCGAAACCTCAAAATGAGTGATGGGTTTTAAAATTCGTAAGGCGGTGCGCAAACACAAATTGGCTTTGTACATAAAACCTTTGTCGCCTGTAAAACTAACGGCGCGGTTGCGTTGCTCAATATTTCTGGCACCTAATTTCAACAATTCGGCTGCCAAAATTTCTTCCATTCCGAAAGCAGTTTTGGCAAGCATCTGAAACTCATTTATATTTTCTTCCACAGCTTATTTTTTTGCAAATGTAGCAAGAATTTGAGCCTCTTAAAGCATCGCCTGAAAAGGCGTTTGAAAAAATAATTTTTTGAATGGGTTTTAAACGTAAAAATGAATAGTTGCTACAAAATAAACTCACGCCAATGCCAAGCCATTCTTTATTCGAATAAGCACAATTCGAACTATGATACAAATCATTTTTTTACAGAATGGTGGCTCCTACTTTTGAGCCGAAGAAAAGAGACATAAATTAATTGAGATAAACTGAAGTAGTTGAAAAAATAATTTTTGAAATACCTTTTTTGATAATACAAATTTAACATTGCGTAAATAATTCAATAACAATTAAACTCTTGCTTTGTAACGAAAAATAAACGAACCAAACAACTAAAACAAATATAACTAAACAAATAAGACGATGAAAACAAAATTATTTTTTGCAACGATGTGCGCTTTCTTATTAGGAAGAGGAATTGCAAATGCACAATTTGGTGATAGTAAACCCTATCCCAGCACAACAAGTCCGCATGAATCAAAAGATTCTACACGTGGGCACATTTGGGGATTTATGTTCGGAAGTGATTACACAAAAACACATGCCGATTCTGCCAAACGGGGATCTACTCAGTATTCTCAAGTTCCGCAAGGAGCGAATGCCTTTTCCTTCCAAAGGGTATATCTCGGGTACGATTATTTTTTCAATAAACAATTTTCTGTACACATGGTATTGGCTCACGAGGATCTTTACGATGGCAGCATCGGAGGCGTTAATATTGATCAAACTAACTCTCGCTCCTTTTACTTGAAATTTGGGAACATGGAATGGGATAATATTTTTCCAGGCTCCAACCTCTCGATAGGCGCTGTTGTAACTCCATCTTTCGCTTTTATGGAAGAACCTTTTTGGGGATATCGTGCCATCGAAAGAACGATTTTAGATATGAGAGGAATTACTGGTTCCAACGATGTGGGGGCAAAATTGGGCGGAAAAATTTGGAAGACAAACGACGAAAATGGCGCCGAGAAAGCCTGTGTAGGATATAACATAATGGTGGGGAATAATAGCGGTGCAAAACCAGATAATAGTGCTTTGTCGAGCTACACACCTTACAAAAGGTATTATGGGGATCTTTTTGCGAAATTTTTCAATGATAAAATAGTTGTTGATTTTTATGGAGATTATCATACTATTCAGTGGAGCCCTTACAAACAAAGTAATACCGTTGGAAGAGGATTGATTGGGTACAAAACAAAAAATTTCAATATCAGTTTTGAATATTTTCAAGAAGTGATGAAAAATCAAGCAATCGTTGCAAAAGTAAACGGTATTTCTCAGCCGAACGACACCACCAATCGAGTGCAGTCTGGCTTTTCCATAGAAGGTGCCGCAACGCTTCTTAGAGATAAAAATGGAGTTCAAAAATTAGGTGCTATTTTCAGATACGATACCTATAACCCGGATGCAAATTACAGCGCAGATGATACGTATACTGGTTCATACAGTAATGGAAATTCCAATACGGAAAATTTTATTACGGTAGGACTCGATTACACGCCGATTCCGCAAATACACATCATGCCAAACGTTTGGTACGACCAATTCAGCAATAGAGCAAATGGAGTGGGTGGTAGCTTAAAAAGCGATTATGATTTAGCGTATCGCATCACTTTTTATTATTTGTTTTATAAATAAAAAAACATTTTTTACTGCATGAAAAAAGGCTGGCTGCAAACAGTCAGCTTTTTTTAGTTAGATATTCGTCTTTAAGGAGATATTATTTTTTAAAATGGATTATTTTAGGTCTATTTTCTCCACCCAATCGCCGTGTTCTTTGATGAGATCAATAAGTGCATCCACAGCTTTTTCGGATGCAATGCTGCGTTGAACTACTTCTTTGCCTTTGTAAAGTGTAATTTTTCCGACACCCGTTCCCACATATCCATAATCGGCATCAGCCATTTCGCCTGGACCGTTTACGATACAGCCCATAATTCCGATTTTTACACCTTTTAAATGATCGGTTCGTGAACGAATTTTAGCCGTAGTTTCTTGCAAATCGAAAAGCGTTCGTCCGCAAGAAGGACAAGAAATATATTCTGTTTTAGAAATGCGCGTACGCGTTGCTTGAAGAATTCCGAAAGCAGTTGCATTGATTAATTTTTGAGGGATATTTTCATCTGCGCTCAGCCAAATGCCATCGCCAAAACCATCTAATAACAAGGCTCCTGAATCAGAAGAAGCGTTTAATTGAAATTCTTCTTCTGTTGTATTTTGATAATTTTTTTTGATAATGACAGGGACCGTTTGAAAAAATATTTTTTCAGCGCTCGTTAAATCAATGAACATTTTTCGTTGTTCCATGAAACTTTCGGCTTCAAAAATCAAAACAGTTTTTTCATCTAATTTTGATAATTTATCGGAAGAATTCAGTTTCAGAAAATTTATTTCCGAAGATTTTTCTCCTTCTAAAAAATAATTTTTCGAATCGAATAAAGGATATGCACTTTTTTTATTTTTCAGTTTTTTCCAGGTGTCGTAATTGTAGATTAATCCAAGTGTCCCGGGAATTTGAAAATTAATTTCTGTATCGCCTAAATAAATATAATCACAGGCTTGATCGCTCAAATTCCATTTGTCGAGCGGCACCGAATAATTATATCCAACAGCAAAAAAATTCGCGGGAATAATATTTTTCCTTTTACTGAAATCAGCGATTACCCGTGGTACATTTTGTGCGCCAATATTCGCTACGAGATTGGTTTCTCTGCGTTTGTAATCGTAAGGGGAATAAGGTAATTTCGCTAAATCAATTGGACTGGAATTACTTTTTTCAGATGAAAGTTGATTGTATTTTTTGACTAAAATTTTTGCTACCGGAATTTCAAATTCCGGTTCTTCCGTTAAGGAAACACGAATGGTATCGCCCAAGCCATCTGCCAACAAAGTGCCAATGCCGACAGCCGATTTAATACGTCCATCTTCGCCTTCTCCGGCTTCGGTAACACCTAAATGCAATGGATAATTTCTACCTGTTTCGTTCATTTTTTTTACAAGCAATCGGTAAGCTTGCACCATTACGTGCGTGTTGCTCGCCTTCATCGAAAGAATAATTTGAGAATAATTATTTTCTTCGCAGATGCGCAAAAATTCGAGTGCCGATTCCACCATTCCGAGTGGCGTATCTCCGTAACGACTCATAATGCGATCGCTCAAAGAACCATGATTGGTGCCGATTCTCATCGCTGTTCCGTATTCTTTACAGATTTTTACGAGTGGCGTAAAACGTTCGCGAATGCGCTCTAATTCTGCTTCATACGTAGAATCAGAATAATCAATTTGTTCAAATTTTTTCTTGTCGGCATAATTTCCGGGATTTACGCGAACCTTCTCCACAATACGCGCAGCAAGCTCTGCAGCGTTTGGCGTAAAATGAATATCTGCAATTAACGGAGTTTTATATCCGCGTTTACGTAATTCCTTTTTTATATTTTCGAGATTTTTTGCTTCGTTCATACTTGGCGCAGTGATGCGCACATATTCGCAACCAGCCTCAATCATGCGAATGGATTGTTCCACCGTTGCGAGCGTATTCATCGTGTCGGTAGTGGTCATGGATTGCACACGAATGGGATTTTCGCCACCAAGCGGCACATCGCCAATGTTTACTACGCGCGTTTTGTAACGTGAATAATAGTCTAAACTATTGCAATAAAAAGCTTCGGAAGATGTCAATGTAAAAAATATTTTTTTACAAATTTACGAATTTGCTGTTTGAAAAATTATTTTTTTGAGAGACGAATTTTTGTGATAAAAAAAAGGCTTCGAAAAATTAATTTTTCAAACCTAAAATTCGATTCTATTTTCCGAAATAAGGATAGGCGAAACCATAGCGGATGTATAAATCAAAGATTTGCTGAGAGGCTGCCATTACAAAAATATAGCTCAAAAATCCGATATGAAATAATCGAAGAGGTATTTTTCCGCTGGACGAAAAACTTTTTTTCAAATTTTCAAAATAAATGGGCAAACTATAACCCAGCATCAGCGCGTAAAAAACACCAATCTGTTTGGTAATAAAAATATGTACTAAGGAATGTTGCGTCATAAAAACGGACCAACTCAAAGACGCGATTAGCAAGGTAATGAGAATTAGGAACAGTTTTGAATTTCCTTTTTTCGCTTTTCGAAATCCGAGTATACACAATACTAAAAACGCCCATCCTGGAATCAGAAAAAAGCGCTCGATGCGATTGAACCAATCGAAGCTAATTAATTTTATTAAATCGAAAAAATGAATGGCGTGATGCAATTCGTGTGTTTGCTCGTTTCCTCCGCCAATAGTACGATTCAGGAAAGCACCTTTTAAATCACTTAGCGTTTCCGGTAAGGAATGAAAATAAAAATAGCATTGTAAAAAATGAATTCCGAAACCAATAATAGCAGCAAAACCAAGGATAAAAACTTCTTTTCCGAAAAAAGTTTTTTTATAGATGTGAGAAAAACCAATGGTAACAAAGCCCAGAAATAATATAGGTTCGTAGGAAACATTTGCAATAATGATAAAAATGAGCGCGAGTACGACGAGTAAAAAAGTCTTTTTTTGCTTTCGCTCGTGGTACAAATAGATGAGATATACAAAAAGCCATTTCAAAAATTCTTCGTAACAATGCTTGTGAAAGCTATCGATCCAAGCGATGTAATAATTGGAAAGCACTAAAATAATACCAGCGATGATCGCCCACTTCTTATCCGGCAAAAAATCAATTAGTAATTTAAAAATCAGAAAAAACCAAAAGAAAGAAATGAGTAATGGTGGAATTCGCAAATAAATTTCAGACTTGGAATGTGTGATTTTCATAGTGATGCCCGCGATGATGGCTGGTAAAGCGGGATAATGTGTATATACTTTTGTGCTGTCGGTAATTACACCATCACCTTTGTAATTTTGGACGGGTAAAAAAGATGTTTTCCGAAATCCATAATCGTAAAAATAAAGTGCTGCGGAATGCGTGTCTTTATCGCTGAAACCATCGCCATGAATAAAATCGCGTCCTGAAATACTCTTGTATAAATCAATATTTGCGACACGAAAAAACACAAGCGTATACACAAACAGAAATACCAAAATAACTGCACGAGTGTACGGTTTAAACATTTTTTTATTCGAAAATTATTTTTTCTCGAAAACGACTGATTCTACCCAGCTTTTGCCCCAATGTTCCATTTCTTCTTTGGTCCATAATTCGGGGAAGAAAAATATTTTTTGGAAACGTGGAGGTAAATATTTTTGCCAATTTGTTCCACCAGTTGCGGCAATGTCCACTGGATTTTTTTGCAAATAACGCACCGCAGATTTATAATGCACCAATCGCCAATTCACATTCAAACTCACGTCCAACTTACGAAGTGCGAGAATTATTTTTTCGTTTTTTTGATCGGCTTCAGGCAATGATTTGTATTTCGCCCAAACATT
The DNA here is from genome assembly GCA_039924845.1 of Bacteroidia bacterium. NCBI lineage: Bacteria > Pseudomonadati > Bacteroidota > Bacteroidia > Bacteroidia bacterium. The sequence continues at coordinate 28,550 of JBDTAC010000025.1, read as the reverse complement.
TTTTGTTTTGTATTCTTGGGCAAGTGCAATAAATTCTTGCGCATATTTTTTTTCAAATTGTTCCAACGTAAGTGTCCTTTTACCTGTTGCCAACTCTGTTGCGCCGGATCTCCAATACAAATGTTTGTACAATTCTTCAATCATCGAATCGGTAGTGTAACCAGAATATTTTTCGCGTTTATCTGCTGGAATAAGTTGCAAAAAATCGCAAGAACAAATTTCCACCATTCGGAATTGCCCCGATTGGAAGCCACTTGCAGGCAATAGGGACATTCTGAATTTTAAAAATTGTTCTTGCTCCATACCGTCCACCATCACATCAAACGAAGTTGTTAATGCTTCGTAATAGCGTACAATTCGGTTTACGCGTGCCAAGAAAAAATCGGCTGTCATGTTTTCTTTATTGCCAATTTGCGCGTATTCATGCATGCACAATTTCAAATACAATTCTGTAATTTGATGGTACATGATAAATATTTTTTCATCCGGAATACTTGTTTTTGGATTTTGTAAACTCAACAAAGTATCCAAATGAATGTAATCCCAATACGTGAGGTAATCGGCGTACAGCAAGCCATCCAAGTACGAAGTTAAATCTTGTCCCATCGCTTGATATTTTTCATCCAAGCGCTTGATGCGATCAATTAATTCTGGTTTTAATTCCATTTTTTTCTGGTTAAAAAATTATTTTTTCAGATAACAATATTGACAATTTTATTGGGCACTATAATTATTTTTTTTGGGGATTTTCCTTCCAAATATTTTTGTGTTTGTTCCATCGCCATCACTTCTTTCTCAATGTCTTCCTTGCTTAGCGACAATTCTAATTCGGTGAAAAAACGTGTTTTCCCGTTTACCGAAACAGGATAATTGAAAGATGTTTCGGTTAAATATTTCTCGTCAAATTCTGGAAAAGTTGCATACGAAATACTTTCAGCATGTCCGAGCAAATTCCAGATTTCTTCGGCAACGTGTGGCGCGTAAGGCGAAATTAAAATTGCCAAAGGTTCTAAAATAGCGCGCTTGTTGCATTTTAATTCGGTTAATTCGTTTACGCAAATCATAAAATTACTCACCGATGTATTGAAAGAAAAACGCTCAATATCTTCTGTAATTTTTTTGATGGTTTTGTGCAAGGTTTTTAATTCGGGTTTGGTAGCTTCTTCCTCACTTATCACCAGTTTTTCGTCTTTGTGATACAATCTCCAAAGTTTCCGAATAAAATTTGAAACACCGCTAATTCCGTTGGTATTCCAAGGTTTTGAAATTTCCAGCGGACCTAAAAACATTTCGTATAAACGCAAACAATCTGCTCCGTATTTTTCACAAATATCATCGGGATTTACTACATTGAATTTGGATTTGGACATTTTTTCGGGTTCGGAAAAAAGTTCAATTTTTTCTTCATTTACTTTTATTTTTTTTTCTGGAAGAGCATCAAAATCATTTTGATTAAAAAGTCTTGCATTTGAAAACATTTGATATTTGATTTTTAATTTTTCTAAATTTTCACATGTCAAATAATATTTTCCTTCTTCAAAAGTTACATATTCTATTGGTATATGGCGCTTAAAAGCACTATATACTGAAATTACAGAATTTTTGTCTATCAATAAATTATTGATGTTATGAATAGAAGTTTTAATAGAATTTTCAGTTTCTTCTCTATTATATGAATAACTAATGTTCAAAAAATAAGATAGCATACTTAATCCTTGAATCATTCCTTGATTAATCAACTTTTTCGCAGGTTCGTCTTGAGGAATCAATCCCAAATCAAATAAAAATTTTGACCAAAAACGCACGTACAATAAATGTCCGGTTGCGTGTTCGGCACCGCCCATATACAAATCTATATTTTGCCAATAATCTATATTTTTTTTAGAAGCAAATTCTTTGTCGTTATGCGCATCCATGTAACGTAAAAAATACCAAGAACTTCCCGCCCAACCCGGCATTGTGCTGTGTTCGTAAGGAAATTCGTTTTTGTATTTCCATTTTTCTGCGCGAGCCAAAGGAGGTTCTCCAGTTTCGGTTGGTAAAAATTTATCTACTTCTGGTAAAATCAACGGCAATTCGCTTTCGCTGAGTACGTGCGGAATTCCGTCTTTGTAATAAACAGGAATCGGTTCGCCCCAATAACGTTGTCTGCCAAAAATCGCATCGCGCAAACGGAAATTTGTTTTTCCTTTTCCAAAATTATTTTTTTCAATTTCTTCAATTGCTTTTTTGATAGCCGCTTTTACATCCAAACCATTTAAAAAATCAGAATTAAAAAGCGTTCCCGATTTTTCTTCCCAAGCTTCGTTTTCATTTTGAGTGATATTTTTAGGCGGTTCAATTACTTTAATTTTATCCAAACCAAAATAATTAGCGAATGCGAAATCGCGCGAATCATGCGCAGGAACAGCCATTACCGCACCTGTTCCGTAACCCGCAAGTACGTAGTCGCCTACCCAAACCGGAACTAATTTTCCGGTAAACGGATGCTCCACAAACGCGCCAGTAAACTGTCCGCTAATTTTTTTAACGTCCGCTTGCCGCTCGCGCTCCGAACGATTTTTTGCATAAATAACATATTCGTCAACAGCTTTTTTATGTTCGGGCGTTGTAATTTTTTCAACCAATTCATGCTCTGGAGCCAGCGTTACGAAGGACACTCCGAAAATAGTATCAGGACGTGTGGTGAAAACTTCAATGAAAGATTCTGAATTCTGAATTTTAAATTTTAACGATGTCCCTTCTGATTTTCCAATCCAATTGCGTTGCGCTTCTTTGATACTTTCACTCCAATCAATTTTTTCCAAACCACTCAACAAACGCTCTGCGTAAGCAGTTATGCGCATGCTCCATTGTTTCATTAATTTGCGTTCAACAGGAAAACCACCGCGTTCAGAAACTCCTTCTTTTACTTCTTCGTTCGCCAAAACAGTGCCGAGTTGCGGACACCAATTTACCCAAGTATCGCTCAAAAACGTGAGGCGATAATTTAATAAAATAGATGATTTCTCTTTTTCGGAAAAGGATTTCCATTCACTTGCCGTGAATATTTTTGTTTCTTCGCAAGCTGCATTGATATTGGAATTTCCTTCGCTTTCAAAAACAGAAATAAGCGCAGAAATATTTTCCGCTTTGTCTGTTTTTTTATTGTACCACGAATTAAAAAGCTGAATAAAAATCCACTGCGTCCATTTGTAATAATTCGGATTAGAAGTTCGTACTTCTCTGTCCCAATCGAATGAAAAGCCAATTTTATCTAATTGTTCGCGATAACGCGAAATGTTTTTTTCGGTAGTAATTGCAGGATGTTGTCCCGTTTGAATGGCATATTGTTCCGCTGGTAAACCGAAAGAATCGTAACCCATTGGATGCAACACATTAAAACCTTTATGACGTTTGTAACGCGCAATAATATCCGAAGCAATATAACCCAGCGGATGCCCAACGTGCAAACCAGCTCCGCTCGGATATGGAAACATATCCAACACATAATATTTCGGTAGCGAAAAATTATTTTTCGTCTCGAAAGTTTTATACTTTTTCCAATACTCCTGCCACTTTTTTTCTACTTCCGTGAAATTATATTCCATATCAAATTATGCTGCAAATTTTGTTGTTGGCGAATTTAGGAATTATTTTCCCCGTTCGTGTATTACAAAACAATGTTCAGAAAAATAATTTTTTGATTATTTTTTTTGCCCTAATAAAGTAGCGAAAATTACGCTGATGATAACACCTGGAATCAAATGCATAAATAAAGAAATGGTAGCTTGGTGGAAAGGTGAAAAATAATTTTGTGCATTTGTCAATATTCCAGAAATACTGGCAGCGGGTGTATCCACGGAAACTAAATAATTTTGTGTTTGTGTGAGGATGGCAGGAATTTCAAAAAGAAAAAAAATATACGTAAAAAAAGCAACCGTGAAACTAACGGCTGTTACTACTTGTAAGCCACTTTTAATGGCTTCCTTTAGGATATAATTTTGTTTTAAATCGCGTTCTTTTTTGGATTTTATTCCCCAAAAAATTCCAGGTAACATAATTAGCAAATCGAGTAAAAGTGCGTATCTGCCAATAGAAGTATAGAAACTGCCCGAATAAAAAACAGCTAAATGAAATATCATAATGATAAATGCGGTGAGGATACCAATTCGGACGTAATAATTCATGTTCAAAAAAATATTTTTTCGAATGATTAACTGTTCATAGAAATTAAAAATTCTTCGTTGGTTTGTGTGTTTTTAATACGATCTCTCAAGAATTCCATCGCTTCTAAAGGCGTCATATCTGCTAAGTGATTGCGCAAAATCCAAATACGTTTCAAGGCATCTTTGTCAATCAATAAATCATCTCTTCGTGTGCTGGAAGCCACCAAATCAATAGAAGGATAAATACGTTTGTTCGCCAATTTGCGATCCAATTGCAATTCCATATTTCCGGTTCCTTTAAACTCTTCGAAAATAACTTCGTCCATTTTAGAACCCGTATCAATCAATGCTGTCGCAAGAATCGTCAATGATCCACCATCTTCTATTTTACGTGCTGCACCAAAAAAGCGTTTTGGTTTGTGAAGCGCATTCGCATCCACACCGCCCGATAAAACTTTTCCAGAAGCTGGAGAAACAGTATTGTATGCACGGGCTAAACGAGTAATCGAATCCAATAAAATAACTACATCGTGTCCGCATTCTACCATTCGTTTTGCTTTTTCTAAAACGATGTTGGCGATTTTTACGTGACGATCGGCAGGCTCATCAAAAGTGGAAGCAATTACTTCTGCTTTCACGCTTCTTGCCATATCTGTCACCTCTTCAGGACGTTCGTCAATCAATAAAATCATCAAATAAACTTCAGGGTGATTGGCTGCAATTGCGTTCGCGATTTCTTTCAATAAAACTGTTTTACCAGTTTTCGGTTGGGCAACAATTAAACCTCTTTGCCCTTTTCCAATCGGTGTAAACATGTCTACCACTCTCGCAGAAATAGAACTTTTCGGTCCTGTTAAATTTAATTTTTCAAACGGAAATAAAGGCGTTAAATAATCAAACGGAACTCTGTCGCGCACAAATGCGGGTTCTCTGCCATTGATATGTTCTACTTTGATGAGCGGGAAAAATTTTTCGCCTTCTTTCGGTGGACGAATACTTCCGAAAACATTGTCTCCAGTTTTTAATCCGAATAATTTTATTTGTGATTGCGATACGTAAATATCATCGGGAGAACTTAAATAATTATAATCTGCCGAACGTAAAAATCCATAACCATCCGCCATAATTTCCAACACGCCTTCGCTGTTGATGATACCATCAAAAGAATACGGAACGTTGATTCTGTCTGGTCTCAACGCTTCTTTTCCTTGAAAAATTCTTTTTTGTTCTTCCGTTTCCGGTGTATGTGGAGTAGGTGTGAGAGTAGTATTTTCAGTGGGAGCCACTGGAGTTATTTCTTTCTTTTCTTCCGTAAAAATTTCTGTGGATGGCATTATTGGTGCATTAATTAGTTCTGGTTCTTTTGCAAAAACAGGTGCCTGATCTTCGTGTTTCACAATTTTTTCAATTTTATTTTCTGGCTCTTCCGTTCTCGGTCTGCGCGGACGAAGATGTCTGTTATCGTCCAGTTTCGGAAGTTTTGGAGCTGTATTTTCAGGCTCCGGCGTCGGCATTACAGGAACAATAGTAGTTTCAGCAGGAGCAGAAAGTGCTTGTTGATCTAAAATTTTATAAATTAAATCTTGTTTTTTGAGAGCTTCGTATTTCGGTACGTTTAATGCTTTGGCAATGTCTTTTAATTCGTTTACGAGTTTGTTGTTCAGTTCGAGGATGTCGTACATGAGGAAAAATTAGGGTTTGGTTTATAAATCTATAAAATAGATAAAATGAGTAATTAGAGGGTAATTGGCATGTTTTTCAATGCAAAAGATAAGTGAAATTTGATGTGTGAACGATATTTGTTTTTGTTTGATTGACTACAGGTACGGGTGTAACAATAGTATTATGATGCAATGATACAAAGAATTTTTAATACACAAGCTTTTTTCAAAAAATTATTTTTCGCCTAATTCAATTACTTCCATTTGCTGGATACTGCCATTGTCTATCTGAAAACGAAGCAATGTCTTTATTTTGTGAAATCCGTACATGCCACAGGCACCAGGGTTTAAACAAAGCGTATTCAGTTGTTTATCGTACATTACTTTTAAAATGTGCGAATGTCCGCAAATAAAAATTTTGGGCGGATTCATTTTTATTTTTTCTCTCACATCAGGCGAATAATGGTTTGGATAACCTCCAATGTGCGTCATCCAAATGTCCATTTTTTCGACAGTAAAACGTAAATCTTTCGGATATTTTTTTCGAATATCTTGTCCGTCAATGTTTCCGTAAACGGCTTTTAAAGGTTTTATTTTTTCCAATTCTTCGCAAACAGAAATAGTGCCGATATCGCCCGCATGCCATATTTCATCGCAAGGTTCGAGGTATTTAAAAATACGTTTATCCAAATAATTGTGCGTATCCGAAAGCAAAGCAATTTTTATCATGTCGCAAAGATGAAGCAAAATTGGGGTTCAAAAAAATAATTTTTTGAGCCTTCTTTTTTCTAATTTTGAATGACGGAAATCAGAGCTAAAAAACAGTTTCAAAAAAATAATTTTTCAAAACCTAAAAAAATAAATGTTATGAATGAAGTAAATGTTACTCCAACACCTCCTTGGTGGATATTCCCTGTTGGCATTGCTGCTATGGCAGCTGGCGTGTATTTTTTGAAATTATGGCAAAAAGAAAAAAGAGATAATCCGAATGCCGATCCTGTTTATAAAGCTGTAATTGTGAACCAGTATTTATGGAGTGGAATGTGTCTCTTTTTTTTGGGATTAATGGCTATAATTGTACCTATATTTCAAATATTGTCAAAGTAGGCACTGTCGCAATTTGCGCTTTGGAATAAAAAATAGTTTTCAAAAAAATAATTTTTCAAAACATAAAATGAACACATTAAAAATCAGTGCAATTATTACAGGAGCAACCGGAATGGTTGGCGAAGGCGCATTGCACGTATGTTTGCAAAATCCGCAGGTAGAAAAAGTGTTGGTTATTAACCGAAAACCTTGCGGTGTAAAGCATCCTAAATTATTGGAAATTATTCACGCTGATTTTTTTGATTTAACGGCTATAGAAAACCAACTTTCGGGTTACAACGCTTGCTTTTTCTGTTTGGGCGTTTCGTCTGTCGGAATGAAGGAAGAAGCATATACAAAATTGACTTACACATTAACGATAAACGTTGCAAAAACTTTGAGCAAATTAAATCCTGAAATGACATTTTGTTATATTTCGGGAGCAAGTACCGACAGCAGCGAAAAAGGAAAAATGATGTGGGCGCGCGTAAAAGGAAAAACCGAAAACGATTTGATGAAATTACCTTTCCGACAAGTATTTGCATTTCGTCCCGGATTTATAAAACCGATAAAAGGATTAAAAAATGCGCATCCCTTTTACAAATATATAAATTGGATGTATCCAATTGGAAGAAAATTGTCACCAACCAAATTTTGCACTTTAAAAGAATTGTCTGATGCGATGATTGCTGTGGTGGAAAAAGGCTACGATAAAAAAGTAATCGAAGGAAATGATATTATCCAATTAGGTGCGTCAAAAAAATAATTTTTCAATGCGTAAAAAAAGCATTTTTAATTTTGACTTCAAAAAATTAATTTTTCAAACGCGTTTATGCAGGTAAATTCTTCCGTAAAAAATATTATTTTTGATTTAGGTGTTGTGCTGTTGAATATTGATTATTCGCTTACGCAGAAAGCATTTCGGCAATTAGGAATTACTGATTTTGATGCTTTGTATTCACAACTTCATCAAGATAAAATTTTTGATGATTTTGAAAAAGGGTTAATTTCTGCAGCAGAATTTAGAAATACCTTGCGTAAAATTTCTGATAAAAATTGGAGTGATGCACAAATAGATGCTGCGTGGAATGCAATGTTACTTGATTTTCCGGAAAAGCGTTTGCAATTACTCGAAAAATTAAAATCACGCTATCGCTTGTCTTTATTGAGTAATACGAACGAAATTCACATTAATTACTTCTCCAATTATTTGCAAAAAACTTTCGGAATAGCTGATTTGTCAAATGTTTTCGAAAAAGAATATTTTTCTTATGAAATAAAAATGCGAAAACCCGATACAGAAATTTATGAGTACGTATTACGTGAAAAAAAAATTCTGGCGCAGGAAACTTTATTTATAGACGATTTATTAATCAACGTAAAAGCTGCTGAAACAATTGGTTTGCAAACCATTCATCTTGCTTCTCCGAATACGATTTTAGATATTATTTTCATCTGAAAATCGTCTTCAAAAAAATAATTTTTCGAACCAATTCTTTTATTTCAATACAAAAATTTATTATAAGGATATCTTTTTTGATGCAACTCTTTTACGGTTGAATACAGCGTTTGGCGCATCTCTTCCAAGTTTTGTTTGTTCATAGCCGAAATAAAAAGACAAGAACCATTCAAATTTCCCATCCACGTTTTTTTCAATTGCTCCAAACTCATATTTTCTCTGGTGGCAGGCAATAAATCGTCTTCGTCTTTTTCGATAAAATGATACGCATCTATTTTGTTGAACACTAAAATAGTTGCTTTGTCGCCTGCGCCAATATCTGTAAGCGTTTGCGTAACCACTTTAATTTGATCTTCAAATTGCGGATGCGAAATATCCACGACGTGAATTAATAAATCGGCTTCGCGCACTTCATCCAAAGTCGATTTAAACGATTCCACCAAATGCGTGGGCAGCTTGCGAATAAAGCCTACCGTGTCGGAAAGCAAAAAGGGTAAATTTTCAATCACTACTTTTCGAACGGTTGTATCGAGCGTTGCAAACAATTTATTTTCGGCAAACACATCCGATTTAGAAAGCATATTCATAATCGTGGATTTGCCCACGTTGGTGTATCCTACTAACGCCACGCGAATTAATTCACCTCTGTTTTTTCGTTGCGTTGTCATCTGCCGATCAATGGCAGAAAGCTCTTCCTTCAGTTGCGAAATTTTATCGCGTACAATCCGACGATCGGTTTCAATTTCTTTTTCTCCAGCGCCACTGCGTGTTCCAGTGCTTCCACGCTGGCGTTCCAAATGTGTCCACATACCAGTTAAACGCGGTAACATGTATTGATAAAAAGCCAATTCTACTTGTGTTTTGGCGTGTGCAGTGCGTGCGCGTGCTGCGAAAATATCGAGAATAATTCGGTTTCTGTCGAGTACTTTACAGACCAATTCTTTTTCTAAATTTCGTTGTTGAGAAGGCGAAAGTTCATCATCAAAAACAACTAAACTTACTTTATTTTCTATAACGTATTCTTTTATTTGCGCGGTTTTACCAGAACCGATAAATGTGCGCGGATCGGGTTTTGATAAACGTTGTGTAAATTTTTTGAGTGGTTTTACGCCCGCAGTTTCTATCAGAAAAGCAAGCTCTTCCAGATATTCTTGTACTTGAATTTCGTTCTGTTCGCTGTTAATTAATCCTACGAGAACGGCTGTTTCCTGTTGTACTGCGGTATCGAACAAAGTACGTAAATTATTTTTTTAGGGAAGTTGTGTAATCGGCAAGAGCTTTGATTTGTGCGTCAGATAATGCTCCGAAAGCCGGCATGGCATTTTTTCCATTTTTAATGGTATTGATGATTGTCGCATTATCCGCTTGAAGTGTTGATAAATCGGCTGCGCCCATCGCGCCTTTTTTACCATCATTGCCATGACACGAAACGCAATTGTTTGTGTAAAGTGCTTTTCCATCAACAGCTGTGGTGGCTACAACAGCAGGTTTCGCGCTCATTTCGGCTAAACCATAAGCGGCTACAACTAATAAAAAAGCAAGTGTTGCTAATACTTTGTTTCCTTTTTTATAACCAACAATTGCCAATGGAATAGCAGCAAAAACGGCTACCAATTTCAGAATCATGAAGGTATTTATCTGCGGAAGCGAAACCAATAAAATTCCGCCTGTAACAAGGAAAAGAACGCTAACAATCATTTCTAAAATTTTTGTTCTTTTAGAAAAAACTGCCAACTTTTCTTTCGCGTTGCTGAGCAATAAAAAAGTTTTCACGAGATAAATAAGGAAGAAAATTGTTACAACAATTATGTGTGTTTTTAGAATGATAGAATCAATAATAGTTGCACTTGGGCTTTTAAAGGCGACAACAACTGCTTGGAGAATAATAGAAGTCATGTTAAAGGAGTTTATGTTTTGTCAAAAATACAAATTAAAAATTCAGCGCAAAAAAATAATGTTTATATTTTCAATCCTGCATTGGTCGCAAAAAGCTTAATGGCAATTGCCAACAAAACAATTCCGAAAACTTTTCGCAAAATGGCAATTCCACCTGGACCTAAAATTCGTTCCAAACGTCCGGTAGTTTTAAGGACTGCATATACAAAAACAAGATTGATCAGAATTCCTGCGATTATATTTTCGGTGCTAAATTGTGCTTTTAAAGTAAGTAAAGTCGTCATGGTTCCAGTTCCGGCAATTAGCGGAAATGCAAGAGGAACAACACTTGCAACGCCAGGAGCATCATCTTTGTAAATGCGAATTCCCAAAATCATTTCGATGCCTAACAGAAAAATAATGATGGCTCCGGCAATGGCAAAAGAATGGATATCAACACCGATGAGATTTAAAATGGATTCTCCGAGAAATAAAAAAACAATCATTATTCCGCCAGAAATAAGGGTTATTTTTTCGGAATGGATATGCCCCATTTTATTCCGTAAATCAATGATAACAGGTATAGATCCTAAAATATCTATCACTGCAAAGAGAATCATACTAACGCTGGCTATTTGTTTTAAGTCGAAGTGCATTTGAAAAATTATTTTTTTGAAGTCCTTAAGCGGAAACCAAATCGAGAATGGATTCGAATATAAATTTTCCGTCGGTATTGCCTAATTCGCTATCCGCAGCTCTTTCGGGATGAGGCATCATGCCAAAAATATTTTTTCCGGCATTGCAAATTCCGGCAATATTTTCAGTAGAACCATTGGGATTAGCGACGTCCGTAATTTGCCCGTTTTCATCGCAATAGCGAAATAAAATTTGATTGTTGGCATTTAATTTTTGCAAGGTTTCAGTATCTGCGTAAAAACGACCTTCACCATGTGCAATGGGGGTTTTCAAGGCTTTGTTTTCGGGAATATTTCGTGTCAGAACGGTTTCTTTATTTTGTGGTGTGATGAAAATATTATTGCAATTAAATTTCCGATTGCTGTTGTGAAGCAGGGCGCCGGGCAACAAACCAGCTTCGCACAAAATTTGAAATCCGTTGCAAATACCCGCCAAATAACCGCCGTTGTTGGCGTGTTTCACCACTTCTTCCATAATCGGCGAAAAACGCGCGATGGCGCCAGAACGCAAATAATCTCCGTAGGAAAAACCTCCGGGAAGTATAATGAAATCGCAGCCTTGCAAACTGGTTTCTTTGTGCCACAAAGCCACGACGTTTTGTTTAAAAACCGTTTTTAACACGTACAACATATCCTGATCACAATTGGATCCTGGAAAAACAACCACTCCGAATTTATTTGCCATGATTTTAATTTATGGATGCTCAAAAGTAAATAAAATCTGCGGACGGACTTAGGGCTTGTTTAAATTTATTTTTTGTTAAGTGCCGATATTTCGTCATAAATTGCTTCTAAGATTGCCGCATTTTTTGCAGGAGAATTTACCGTATCTATTTTTTGTAATGCCTTATATCCCTTCTCTTTAATGCTTTCGGGGAATTGGATAATTTTTTCAATGATAGCATAAAGCTGATCGCAGATAGCGTTAGAAAACAACACCGCCTCTTTTTTATTCGAGTAAATACCGTTGCCGAATTCGTCCTTTGGAACTTTGATTATCCAACCAATTTCATCATTATTTATTTCCGGGAAAGCACGAATATCAGTTGTTATTGTTGGGCAGCCAGAAGCTTGAGCTTCTAAGATAGAGTATCCATAAGTATCTTGATAGCTTGGCAATAATCCTACATCCGTTTCTCTTAATAATTCCAGTATTTTATCATTTGGTAATTGAAAATATAGGGTGATATTATCAGGATATTTTGCAATTATTTTTTTTACATGATTAAAACTATCTGAGGAAGTAGAGTCTCCGTTTAATGATTCCGAAACAATGGTCAATTTCCAATTTTTTATACCATTATTATATAAGTGGTTGAATACCTTGATTATTTCATGCCCTCCTTTTTTGGTAAAATCCGAAGCGATAAACGTAAAACGTATAATTTCGGATTTGTTTTTTCCTTGTAAATTTTGCATTATCTTTTTTTGCGTTGGATGCAAAACCATTAATTTACTTTCAATAATTTCTGAAAATTCAGGAAATCTGGTAGCAACTATTTGTCGTTGAATATTGGCAGCAGAATCAGAGATTGCTATAATTTTCTTACAGGAATCATTGGCAATAAGAGAAAGCCCTTTTTGAATAAGTTTGTCATTTCCCCAACGAGGGAGGGAAGTTTCAAAAGTGGTAATCCAAGGTGTTTTTCCAACACTTAATGCGTTAAAAAAGTGAAATAATTCAACATTGTGGATGTTAAAATCATTAAAAGTATTCCAAAAATAGTCGTTGGTTTTTCCTTTCCATTTAAAATAAAAATGAGCTGGAATTTTATAAAAATTTTGTTTCTTTTTGATTTCGTATTTTAAAAAAGGTAAATCGACAAAGTTTCTAATTTCAGGATAACTGATTGTATTTGTACCGATTATTTTTTTCATAGAAGTTCCATCACAAATTCTAATCAAAAATAAGAAACATTCTCATTAATTTCATTCATATTTAAAACGTAATTTTACAAGATGAATGTTCCTAAAAATATTTTTTTAAATTTTGCTTTACTTGTCCTATTTTTAGGTAGCTGTCAGCATACAAAAAAATCTCAAACTATGAATACAAAGCAATTTGAATATACCAACCACCTCATTCACGAGAGCAGTCCGTACCTTTTACAACACGCGCATAATCCAGTAGATTGGTATCCTTGGGGCGACAGCGCTTTGGCAAAAGCAAAAAAAGAAAATAAATTAATGCTTATCAGTATCGGTTATTCGGCGTGTCATTGGTGCCATGTGATGGAGCACGAAAGCTTTGAAGATACAGCTGTTGCGGACATTATGAATAAATATTTTGTGTGCATAAAAGTGGATAGAGAAGAGCGTCCGGATATTGATCAAGTGTATATGAATGCGGTTCAATTAATGACTGGAAGCGGCGGTTGGCCTTTGAATTGTTTTACGTTACCCGATGGAAAGCCGATTTATGGAGGCACGTATTTCCGAAAAGAAGATTGGAAGAATATATTGCTCAGTTTGGCGGATACATTTCGATTACATCCCGAAAAGATACGTGAATATGCGGAAAAATTAACAGAAGGTGTTCAGAAAAGTGAATTGATTTCTAAAAATTCACAGCCCGAAAATTTTAAATTAGATTTTTTAACGCAAGCGTATAAAAGTTGGATACCTCGATTTGATACAGTAAATGGTGGACCAAATCGTGCGCCGAAATTTCCTTTGCCAAATAATTATGAGTTTTTGCTTTCGTATTATGCGCAGACAAAAGATAAAAATGTGTTGAAACAAATTGAGCTGACGTTGGATAAAATGGCGGAAGGTGGAATTTACGATCAAGTGGGTGGTGGATTTGCACGTTATTCAACAGATGATCAATGGAAAATTCCGCATTTCGAAAAAATGTTGTACGACAATGCTCAGCTTGTAACGCTTTATTCGCAAGCTTTTCAGCTCACGAAAAAAAAACTATATAAACAAATTGTTGACGAAACGCTTGCTTTTATTGCACGTGAAATGACTTCTCCGGAAGGTGCTTTTTATTCCGCTTTGGATGCTGATTCAGAAGGAAAAGAAGGAAAATATTATGTGTGGACGAAAGTAGAATTGCAGCAAATTATTGGAACTGATTTTAATTTGTTTGCAGATTATTACAACGTAAATAATGTTGGTTATTGGGAGGAAGACAATTATATTTTGCTTCGAAAAAAATTAGACGAAGCTTTTGCGAAAGAACATAAAATTCCGCTTGAAAAATTAGAAACTAAAGTACAAGAGTTTAAAAATAAATTATTGATTGCACGCGAAAAACGTATTCATCCGGCTTTGGATGATAAATCTTTGACTTCTTGGAATGCTTTGATGTTAAAGGCTTATACAGATGCTTACAAAGCTTTCGGAGAAAAATTGTTTTTAGATGCCGTTTTGAAAAATGCAAATTTTATTTTACAAAAACAGCTTCGTCCAGATGGAGGTTTAAATCACACATACAAATCTGGAAAGTCGAGCATAAACGGTTATTTAGACGATTATTCATTCACGATGGAAGCCTTTATAAGTCTTTATCAATGCACATTTGATGAAAAATGGTTGACGATTTCCAAACAATTAGCAGATTATTGCATTCTTCATTTTCAAGACAAAACGACGGGAATGTTTTATTATACTTCCGATTTAGACGCTGCGTTAATTGCTCGAAAAACAGAATTGACGGACAATGTGATTCCAGCTTCTAACTCCAGCATGGCAAAGGATTTGTTCTTCTTAGGAAATTATTTTGACGATACGCATTACCTCGAAATATCGAAACAAATGTTGAACAATGTAAAACCATTTATTGTAGATTATCCCGAAAATTATTCCAATTGGATGTTGTTGATGACGCACTTTACAGCGCCTTTTTACGAAGTTGCCATTGTTGGTTCCGATGCTATCGCGAAGCAAAAGGAATTGGAATCGTATTTTATTCCGAATAAAATTATCAGCGGAAGCCTTGTAAATAGTACATTGCCATTGCTGGAAGATAAATATGTTTCTGGTAAAACGTTGATTTACGTATGCCAAGATAAAACTTGTCAACTACCCGTGAGTGAAGTGAAAAATGCGGTGAAAGAGATGGAAAAATAATTCTACTTTTGCGAAGACAAAAATAATCTATGCAACAGAAAAAAATTTTTCTCGATTACAAAAAAAATATTTTTTTGACGCTCTGTTGCTTGTCTGTGTTAATTTCTCCAGCACAAATAATTTCTGAAAACCCTTTTCAAATGTCTTTGAGTGATCCGAGTTTTAATGCAACATTCATTCAAAAAAATAAAATAAAATCCATTTCGGCGGCACTTGTTATCAAACCAGATGGTAAGCCCATTATTGATCAAGGGCTTTCAAAATATTATCAATTTGATTCGATTAATGGCGCGTTGATTTATTCGTATTTTAATTTGAATAGAGGTAGGGATTTGTTCGATACCATTCCTACTTATTTTTATTACGATGCGCAGAAACGATTATCAATAAAGAGAAGTAACGAAGGCGATTTTTATGATTCTTGGTATTTTGTATATGATTCTGTCGGACAAAAAGTAAAGGAAACGCATTTCAGAGAAGTGAACGGAAGTATCGATCCGAATGTGTTTAAACTCAAAGAACAAACCGTTCTTTCCTTTGATTCATGTACCTTTCAACAGCTTACAAAAACACAGTTGAAAAAATATTTTTTCAACGACGAAAAAAAATCATATAAACAAAGCATCGTTAATTTTGATGCTCTTGGGAAAAAAATAAATGAACGCGAATCATTTTTATATACGTGGGTACGTACGGAAACATCTTGTAAATACGACTCTATAGGGCGTGTTTCGGAATATGATTATACTTCCAATGCCAGCGGAAATTTAAACGAAAAAACACATCTTCATTATAACAAGCAAGGCAATTTGGATGATGTGATAAAATATCGCAATGCAAATGAAATACATGAAATAGCTTATTTATACACAGATTCGACAGGAATTTTAAACTCAATGATCGATCGCGATTTTATCGAAAAAAATATTTTAATTGTAAAATTCTCGTACGATTATTTTGTGCCACCGGCAACAAATTCTTTCAAATAAAACGGTTCGAAATACGCTAAATCTTCAAAATTATTTTTGTCAAAAGCTGCGTGTGCAAGCGCGATCATGTTTTTTGCAGATGGAAAAATAGTTTCTAAAAAAGCGACATTTTTATGATGCGAAAGTGTTGTTTTACATTTAGCTGCGCCATCTCCATAAAAAAATATTTTTTTGGAAGATAAAAATTCTGAGAACGAATTTTCAGAAATAATTTCGGCAGAAGTATTTTTTATCCAATTGTTTTTTGCATCAAATAAAGCACAATACACTTCCATTCGGCGCGCATCAATCATCGGACAATACAAAGCGTTCTCTTCTTTAGGAGTTATTCCCACTGTCATAGCTTCGAGTGTATTTATCGCGATAAGCGGCTTGTTGAGTGCGTAACACAAACCTTTTGCAGTAGCCACGCCAATACGCAATCCAGTATAAGAACCAGGTCCTTTACTCACTGCGATTGCATCAAGTTCTGTATTTTTTTTTTGAGTTTGACGAAGAATATTTTCGATGAAAACCGTCAAGTTTTCGGCATGCGTATAACCGTTATTTATTTCTTCGAACACGAGTAATTTCCCATTTTCGGAAAGTGCCACAGAACATACAGTGGTGGCTGTTTCTAAATGAAGAAGGAGCGACATTTTATTTAGTAGCGGTATCTTTAAACAAATTTATTTTACTCGCTTTTTCAACCGAGCTTCCATCTTTTAATACTTTGGAAACGCTTTCGTACGGACCTGTAATCACTTCGTCGCTGTCTTTCAAACCTTCTGTAATTTCAATGAAATTATTGTCTTGAATTCCTGTTTTTACATTCACCATTTTTGCTTTCCCATTGGAAAAAACAAATACACATTCCTGAATTTGTGCATTTGTTTTTGGAGCACTTTTCGTTTTGCTATTATCTGTTTTATCAGAAGTGTCGCCCGTTTTTTCGTCTGCTGTCGCATTGTTATTTCTGGTGGTAACTGACTCTATTGGTACGGAAAGCACATTATTCGAACTTTTTGTTTCGATATCTACGGTTGCTGACATTCCCGGACGGAAAGGTGGAGTGCCGCCATTTTTAGCCAATAAATCCGCATACGATTTTTCGAGTATCCGAATTTTTACTGAAAAATTAGTTACTTGATCGGCAGTAACTCCTGTTGTGTTGGCAGAATTTGCAATTTCTGTTACAATACCTTTAAACTTGCGATCTAAGAAGGCATCTACTTCAATCAAGGCAGTATCTCCAAGATGTACGCGCACGATATCATTTTCATTGACATTCACATTGGCTTCCATTTTATTGAGATTGGCAATGCACAACATTTGGGTTCCTGCCATTTGAGATGTCCCCACTACGCGCTCACCTTTTTCAATTGCTAAATTATAAACGGTGCCAGTTACTGGCGCAACAATGGTTGTTTTGATCAAATTATCTTGTGCTTCATTTACAGAAGCGGCAGAACTTTTAACGCTAAATTCGGCTGCTTTTACCGTTTCGTCGGCTGCACTTACATCTGCTTTTGCGCCAGCATAAGCCGCTTTTGCAGCATCCCAATCGGATGCAGAAATAGCATCTTGAGAAAACAATTTTTGATTGCGATCGTAGATGGCTTGCGCATTTACAAATTGCGCTTGCATTTGTGTTAAACGTGCTTTTGAATTGGCTAAATTGGCTTTTGCATTGTTTAAAGATGCGGTCATTTGATCGAGCGTAGACTCATAAATATCCGGACGAATTTTCAATAACAAATCGCCTTTCATTACCTGATCGCCTTCTTTTACTTGCAAAGCGACAATCTCTCCTGATACATCCGGACTGATTTTTACCTCTGTTTCTGGTTGTATTTTTCCGTTGGCAGAAACAGTTTCAATGATATTTCTTTTTTGCGCTTTTTCGGTTGTTACTTTTAATAAATTATCGTTCGAACAACTTTTAAGCGATAAAGTAAAAGCAATCGCAGCAATGCCGATACCGATTAAGATTAAAATTTTTTTCATCCGAAAAATTATTTTTTTGAATTAAAATACAAGCGGTTTTCCTTCGTAAAAATCAAGCACTTTGGTTTTAAAAATGTAATCGTATTTGGCTTGTAATAAATTTGATTTCGCTTTAATCAAATTATTTTTTGAGGTGTCGTAATCTACCGAATTGACCATCCCTACATTAAATTTTGTTTGTGTATAATCGAATGCCTCTTGCAAAGAGGTAACATTTTTTAAGGTAGAATAATATTTTTTCAGCGCTGCTTTTGCATCTGCGAAAGCTTGTTGAATCGTTTTACGAAATTGATTTTGCGTAATTTCCAACGCATATTGATTATTTAATTGTTGAATTTTTGCTTTTTCAATAGTTGTTTTTGTTTGAAATCCATTGAAAAAAGGAAAAGTTAATTGTAGTGCAATGGCTTTGTTCACATTGTCGTTAAACTGATTAGAGAAAGGGGCGATGTTGGTAATTTCTTGATAAGTAGGTCCGAGTACTTCAACGCCTGTTGTAGTTACTCCAATCGGTTGGTAACCGGTCAGATTTACTCCAGTAACATTGTTGGCTACATTGGAATATCCCGATCCGATAGAGCCACTTAAAATTAAGCGCGGACTAATACCGCCTTTTGCAATAGATACAGCAGTTTCAGAACTTTTCAATTTCATTTCGGCACTTTCAATATCTGGCTGGGAGCTAAGTGCTTTGGTGTAAATTTGATCGGGAGTAGAAGTTAAAATGGTTTCTGCAGGAATGGAAAGTTCTGGTTTCACAATTTGAAATCCTCCAACAGAATCAAGATCTAACAATTGCGTCAAGGTTAAATAAGAAATGTCTAATTGATTTTGTGCATCGGTTACAGATAATTCTTCGGATGCTTCTTGTGCTTGAATATCCAATAAATTTCCTTTCGGCAAATTCCCGACATCTACCAAAATCTTTGTTCGTTTTACTTGTGCTGAAATCAAGGAAAGTTGATCATTGGATTGTTGCAATAATTCTTCGTTCATTAATATTTGTAAATAATCGGAAGCAATGTTCAACGAAATATCATTTTTTTGTTTTTGCACATCGTACTTGCTCGAAAGTAAATCGTATTGGCTTTGTTTTACAGAATTATAATTTTGAAATCCACTAAAAAGCGTAATACTGCTGCTTAACGAAAAATTATCCGTTTGCACTTCGGAATTATCAAATTGGTTTGTGTAGGGATTGATGGATTTACCCCAATTGTAACTGTGTGAAGCATTGCCATTGAGGTTGGGTAGCATTTTTCCTTTATTGGCAAGTAAAGTGGCTTGAGTAACTTCCTCGTTCAGCTCATTCTGTTTTATTTGCAAGTTATTTTTCAGCGCATAATCAATACACTGCTGCAAAGTCCATGTCGCAGCTTGCGGAGGTGTTGCATTTTGCGATCGGCAAAAAATCGAGCCAACAAAAAGAAGAAAAAAACTAAAAATAAATTTCAAATCTTTGTACATCATAATATCCTAACAAAAAATAATTGCCAAAGTTAGAAAATACTGCGAAATGAGAAAATAATTTTTGAGCCTCAAAAAAAGAGAGTGCTCGGTTGTTTTTTGAAATTTTTATTAATAAATTCGTCCTGCTTTTTTAATTTTTTATTGAAAATAATGAATCCATCCGACGAACTTTTTCAGTTGATTAAATCGATGAGTAAATCTGAAAAAAGATTTTTCAAACTCATGTCGTCGCTGCAAACAGGTGCGAAAAATTACGTACGTTTATTTGATGCGATTGAGTTGCAAGAAACTTACAATGAAGCCGCTATCCGCAAAGAATTGAAGCGTGAAACTTTTATCAAACATTTGCCGTCTGAAAAAAATCATTTGCATAAATTAATTATGAAAAGTTTGCGTGCTTATCACGCAAATATTTCGATGAGTGCGCAACTGAAAGAACAAATAAATGATATTGAAGTTTTGTTCGACAAAGCGCTGTATAAGCAGTGTAGAAAAGCGTTGGAGAAGGTGAAAAAACAAGCATATTTCTACGAAAAATTTTATCTTATTTTAGAAATTATCAATCTCGAAAAAAAATTGATTGATATGGAAGCGCATTTCGGTATGATGGATATTGACCTGAATGATTTGTTGGAAAAGGAAAATAAAGTAATTGAACAATCCGGAAATTTCGGAAAATACCAAATCATTTTTTCTAAACTAAATTATTGGGTGCGTCAAAAAATGGTAATGCGCAACTCTAAAGAACAATCTTTTACTGAATATTTATTGAATGAACCTTTGATGCAAGATGAATCTCGAGCACTTTCCATCAGCGCAAAAATTGTATTTCATCACATCAAAGGAATGTATTACATGGCAAGCGGTTCTGGATTGGATAAAACGTTGGTTCATTTTACCGCTTTGTTAAAATTGATGGATACGTATCCGCAAATGGCGAAGGAAATGTCGAAACGTTATTTGTCTGCCATCAACAACATTGTTTTTTGCCATTTGGCTGAAAATAAGTACGAAAAATGTTTTAATAATATTGATAAGATGCGGAGTTTGCTTACGCTTCCGGAATTTGCGAGTATCGATTTACAACTCAAAATATTTACCAGTTCGTACAACGCAGAATTATTAATTTACAATGATTTAGGCGAATTTGATAAAGCCGTAAAGTTAGTAAACCCAATAGCGGCAGGCTTAAAAAAATACGAAGGCAAAATCAATACGGAAGAAGTAGTGATTTTTTATTACAACATTTCCGCTGTTTATTTTGGGAATGGTGATTTCCACAAAGCATTGCTTTGGAACAATAAAATTTTGAACGAAAGAGAAAAAGAATTGCGCCAGGATTTATACGGCTTTTCGCGCTTACTCAATTTAATTATTCATTATGAACTGGGCAATACGCAATTGATAGAATATGAAATTCGCTCCGTTATCCGCCTGTATTCAAGTAAAGACAAAACACATAAATTCGAACATTTGGTATTGGAATACATCCGAAAACTAATTAAAGTAAAACGCGGAGCTTCAACAGAAACTATTTTTCTGGATTTCAAAAAAGAAATGGAAATTTTAATTGAAGATAAATTTGAACGTGTGGCATTGGAGTTTTTTGATTTTATTTCATGGATAGAAAGCAAAACAGAAAAAATTACTTTTGCTCAAGCTATTCGCAGAAAACGCAAATACGGTCATGTCATAGAAATAATTTAAGAAGCTTAAAATAAGCCTCCGAAAAATTATTTTTTTGAATGAGAAATTAAGCGTGATTTTTTATTGAAATGTTACTCTACCGTATTTAAAATTTTTTCTTTTATCGCCATAAATAATCATGGCTGAGGGACTTACTTGCAAGCTCAATATCGGTCGTAATATAACTTCCAAGTCTTTCGCGTTAAACATTGAGTTGCGTTGTTCATCGCCTTTTTCATCCATTGTAACCAACATAGCAACCGATTTCCTAGGATTACTCATTGTTTTGTAATCATCCGAATTTGGTATTTTCAGATTTTTCACATTGTCGTTAAACATAAAAAATAATTTTTTTCCGACTTCTTGTACCGAGTATGATAAGTACATTCCAAAATCATTTTCCGACTCCTGAGTTTTCACAATACATTTTGCCCAAACAATCGAACCGTCAGCAGCAAAATTAACGACTACAATATTATTTGCGTGATAAATGGTTGTGGTCTGAGACGAATGGGTTTGAGGATCATAAGTTGTGATCATGGCCACCCAATATTGCTCGGAAATCATATAGGCAGTTCCATCATCGTGAAATAAAATCTCATCCACTTTCATGTCATTTATTTCATTTCCTTTATTTACTTTTCGAACACTCATAAACTTCGCCAATATATCTTTATCAAATTCTTTAAAACCTGTATTGACTACATTTTTTGTTTTTTCATCTATTTTAAGATAAAAAGAACCGGCAACGGAATAGCTGTTTTTGTTGGAGTAAAACCCAGCACACACTAAATCTCCTGTTGTATTTAATTTAAAGGCAACACTGGTAATGTATTTTTGACCGATGCTCAAATCATATTCTTTCAAAGCATCAGCAGTGTGATTGTAATACAAAATTTCGTATTTATAATTCGGATCTCCTTTTTGATGTTGATCTTTTTCCAATTCTATTTTTGCTAACATATACACATCTCCATTATTGTCGAGTGTATAATCCGAAACAGAAAAGTTTTTGTCTTTGTAAGGTAATTCTAACTCTTTCGACCAAATTTCATTCAAATTCAAATCCAATACTTTGCAGTGAAATTGATGCGTTTCATTTTTTTTATACGTTTCGCTACGATAAACTAAAATTTTACTGCTGTCGGTAGAAAGAATAGTACTGAAACTACCTTTATTTGTTCCAAACAAACCTGATTTCGTAACTTCTATTTCATCTATTTTTTTAGCATCTGGATTTACGGTTCCGTCATTGTTCACAGACTGTACAAAATCATAATTTTTCTTTTGATCAGAGTTGTAATAGCTGGTAAACAAAATCATTTTTCCTTTCACATAAAGAAGGGTGCCAAATTCCTCTCTTTTCCCATCTGTTTTCGGCATCAGTATTTCTTGCTTTCGAACCAGTGTCATATCGCTTTTGGAAAATTCTTCAAAAAAAATGTGTCCATCGGAAAACAGCGTTGCTGGTTGCGTTGTAAGTGTATAAAAAGAAGTGGCATTTTCGCCAATAATGTCTGTCCCAAGCATAGCTTCTCTTCGAGAGTCACTTTTAAGTTCAGGACCCCAGGTTACTTGTACATTATTTTGCGCAGTAACTTTTTGTTGCGGGGCAAAGGATATAACAAAAAGTAGAAGAAGAAAATTTCGTAGTATTTTTTTCATGATTTTTTTTTAAGTTTTTTGTAAATATAATAGAATGTAGATAACTTTATAGTAGAAAATTATTTTTCAGAGCTCAAAATAAGCCTTCGAAAAATTATTTTTTTGAAGGGCTTAAAAAACCGCTGTATAACATCTTAAAAAACGCTCCAATTTTTTTTTTCGAATATCTTTTTTATCTTGCGCCTCGTTAAAAAAATAATTTTATGAAAAGAAAACTGATACTTACCGCAACCATTGCTTTAGCAGCAGGTTTAATTTTAACTGTGAATGATTATAAAACTAATTATGGATATTCGCACGCAGCAGGACAAGTCGGAGCAACTGGTTCTCCCGCGGATGGCGGTGCTACCTGTGATCAAGGAGGGTGCCATAATTCTTATGCTTTGGGAACAAAAACAGGTTGGATAACAAGCAATATTCCTCCTGTGGGTTATACCGCAGGACATCAATATTTAATTACCTGCACAGCTACTTATGTGGGCAGAAGTAAATTTGGCTTTAACGCAGGCGTTTCTGCAGGAACGATTGTTAGTTCAGATGGACAAACACAAACATCTGGGAATGAAGTAACACATACCATCAATAGCAATACTGGCACCAACGGACGCTCTTGGAGTTTTTATTGGACTGCTCCGACAAGTGGCTCCAGTGTTACATTTTATGCGGCATTTAATTGCGCCAACGGAGATGGTGGTGTGGGAGGAGATTATATTTATACTTCCACTTTAGTTGCAAATGCTGTTACACCTACGGCGAATGATGCAGGAATTTCAGCAATTACAACTCCTTCTTCCACTATTTGTTCCAGTTCTTTTACGCCAATAGTTACACTCAAAAATTTCGGAACAAACACATTAACTACTGCTACTATTAATTATAAAACAGATGCTGGAGCGCCTGCTACATTTGCTTGGACGGGTACATTGGCTACTTCTGCTACTACAAACATTACACTTCCTTTACAAACTACAATTGCTGGCGCACACACATTTACGGCATATTCGACAGCTCCTAATGGTACAACGGATACGGACAATTACAACGATACTACGACCACACATTTTAATTGTGTTCCTGTCGGAAATACCGTTCCGTTTAACCAAGGTTTTGAAGCCACTACATTCCCGCCTGCTGGTTGGAGTATCGTAAATCCGGATAACAGTATTACCTGGGTGCGTACTACAGCTGCACATCAAACAGGAACAGCATCCATAGAAATGGACAATTATAATTACAATGGCGCAGGACAAACAGATGATATTATTACTCCTCCTATTAACTGTACGGCTTTAAGTTCTGTGAGTCTTTCGTTTGGTGTGGCTTATACTTATTACAATGGATCGCCAGCTCAGTATGATTCCTTACGCGTATTGGTATCCGCTGATTGCGGACAAACTTTTACTTCTGTTTATTACAAAGGAGGAGCGAATTTGGCAACACTCGCTGGAGGAAGTTCGAGCGAATTTGTGCCTAATTCAGCACAATGGCGTACAGAAACGGTGAACCTAAATGCTTTTGCGGGAATGAATATTTTAGTAGATTTCAGAAGTATTACAGAATATGGAAATGATTTATATATTGATAATGTGAATATTTCTGCTCCAACGGCTGTCGTTAATTTGTCGAAAAATTATTCTTCCATAGTACTTTTTCCAAATCCAACAAATGATCAATTAACCCTTCGTTACTACGATGCACAAGACGAACAAGTACTAATTTCATTGTATTCGATTGACGGAAAAAAAGTAATGGACATTGTTTCCGCACATCAACAAGCTGGAACGCACACGCAACAAATATCGCTGAAAGGCACAGTATCAAAAGGAATGTATTTCGTGAAAACAATACAAGGAGAACAAACAACGATGCAAAAAATAGTGGTTCAATAATTTTTGTGCAGATTCCAAAAACAAGAAAATCCGATGAATCGCAGAAGTTTTTTTTTGAGAGTTTTTGGAGGTGCTACCATCGCTGCATTTGTAGTCGCATGTAAAAAAAATAATTCTTCTGCTCCAACGCCTTCTGGTACGTCAAATGTCAATTTTACGATTGATATTACGCAGCCTGCGTACTCCGCACTTCAAAATAATGGCGGATATGTATATGCGAATTCAATTATTATTGCCAAAAGTAATAGCGGTGCTTTTTTGGCGTTGTACGATGTATGCACACATGCAGGATGCACCATTCAGTTTAATGGAAATCAATTTCCTTGCCCTTGCCACGGTTCTTTGTTTGATACTAACGGAAATGTGGTAACCGGACCCGCCAGTATTCCTGTTAAAAAATACAATACCTCTCTTTCGGGAAACTTGCTGCGTATTTTTTCCTAAAAAACAACTTGCTTTTTTACCTTTGCAAAAAAATATTTTTTCGAATGCAAAAAAATAAATTGTTTCTCATTGCTATTTTTATGTTTCTAAATCTTTTTTTTCTGGAAGCGCAAACAAACGTTCCTGCAAAAAAAGATTCTGCGCATACCGCTGTTACCGTAAAGGTGATGGTATTTAATCCAGCCATGACGAAAAATTATTTTTCAAACCGTTATATCGACAGCACTAAAAATGCAATTAAAATAAATCCCTTACTAATCGCGCGAGGCGATGTTCCTATTTATTATGAACGAAAAATTGCTGGACGTTTTAGCGCCGAAATTGCAGCCGGAATTACCTTCACGGATTTTGTGTATGAGTTCGAAACAGGCGATGTATATAGCACCAATGGTACAACCGTTATGGGTAAAACGGGATACAGTTTAGAGGGGGCTTTGCGTTATTACATTGGGTACAAAAATACTGCCATGAGCGGTTATTATATTTCTCCAGATGTATGGTACCGTACGTATAATAAACAAGTGGAAGTAGAAGATGTGAGCGGAAACCTTACTGGGAATTTTGATCCGGATAGCCGCAAAGTGCTTAGCTACCGGCTATTGTTCGGAAATCAAAATTCGGGAGACAATGCCTTGTTTTTTGATTGGTACATTGGCGTGGGTATGGCGCAAACAACACTTAATAAAGTTACCTACGGCGTTATCAGTACGTCGTATGGAATTGGCAATCAAACAACAATAGTTTCTTCTCAAAAATGGGATCCTGTATTTTCATTGGGTGTCAGAATTGGTTTGGGTTTTTAATGTTTTTCTCCTTTAAAAATACCGTTCGAAAAAATAATTTTTCAAACGGTGAAAATTAAAAATCAATAGCACCATTTTTTTTGTGATAGTCTCATTTTATTGATAACTTGTTAAAAACTTATTTTGTCGAACTTTAATTGAGTTTAATCTCGTTAGAAGGCTTATAGGTCGCTACTTTTATCAAAAAAATAGTTGTTTTTCAGTAATCAAAATTCTTATAGCTAATTCTACTTTTGTATATGCAATTTTTTTTTATTATGTTTGCTTATTGATACTCGTAACTTACAATTAAAATAATTTTATAAAATTCATATTATGAAAAACTCAACTTCTTTAAAGGTAGTATTGTTAATCGCTTTGTCGTGCTTTATGTTTAACATGAAGGCTTCTGCACAATCAGCAACATCTTCCAACAAAGCACAGTTAGCGGCAAATCAAATACTCAAACGTACTTCAGTTTGTATATACGAAGGACAAAAATGGGAAATTGTTGGTAAAATCTATACCGACAATTTAGCAAAAGCCATTCAACACCAACAATATGCTTGTAAATTATATGCCGCAGGCGATTACGCCAATGCTATTATTCAAAGTCATCGCGCGCGCCTTATTGTAATGGATGTTATTCGTGCGAACAAGGGGAATGTAAATCCGCTGTACCAATTTACAGAAAATGAAAATAAATGGCTTCAAAATGCGCCAGATGATCAAACATTGGATGCAGCATCACAAAAAAACTCGACAATGGTATCTATGAAAGACAGTGATTACGCAACAGGCGGTATCGCAGACATAGTGCCGGGAGAATAATTATTTTAAAGTAAATTTCATTCATCAAAAAAATATTTTTTTGCACTGCTAAAAAACTCCCCTATGAAGAGAATATACCTATTCTTAATTACGCTTCTCGCAAATTTATTTTTTGCAAGTGTTATTTTCGCACAAGGAGCTCCTGCTTGTCCTTCGGTGATAATTGCACCGCCTCCGGCCATTTGTAAGGGTTCTTGTACTACACTAAACGCTACTTTAGTAACCAATAACCAAACTACGAGTTATTCTGTAGCAAGTATTCCGTATGTACCTTACTCTTTCACTACAGGAACTGCCACATTGGTAGGTACTGATGATATATGGGGTACTGTTGAAAACATTGGATTTAATTTCTGTTATTTTGGAAATACATACAGTAAATTTGTTATCGGTGCTAATGGAGAAGTTACTTTTGATGTAACTCAAGCAAGTGGATACGATCCATATACTACAACAGGAGCAGCACTTCCAGATGGAACTACTCCGATTCCCGGCAATACGATTGCTTGTCCTTACAGGGATATTGATCCAGGTATAGCTGCTCCAGGTGAGAGTACTAAATTCCAAATGTATGGAACTGCACCTTGTAGAGCATTAGTAATTAGTTGGAATAATATCCCTTTATTTGACAAGGGCTCTGGGACCTGTAATGGAACACCAAATTCCACCTTCCAATGTGTGTTGTATGAAAACACAAATTACATAGATGTTTATATACAAAACAGTTTTTCTTGTGCTGCATGGAATGGAGGAAAAGGAGTGATAGGAATTCAAAATGCTGCAGGCACAGTTGCTGTAACTGCTCCTGGCAGAAATAATACTACTTTTTCGGTAAATGGCACACCTGAAGCATGGCGTTTTACTCCAACAGGAGCACCTTCTTATACGCTTAATTGGTACGTTGTAGGTTCAGGAACTTCCTTGGGCACAACAACAGCCTTAACCGTTTGCCCTACTGTAACTACTTCCTATGCCGCTGTCATGAAGCTAACCAATTGTGATGGTTCTTCTTTTACTAAATCAGATACTGTCAAAGTAATTGTTAATCCATCACCAACAGTTACTGCATCTGCATCTGCATCACCGATATGCGTAGGTTCTTCGAGTATCTTAACGGCAGGAGGAGCTACAAGCTACAGTTGGAGCCCTGGAGGCTCAACTGCCAATCCACTTACCGTTACTCCTGCAACCACCACCACTTATACGGTAACGGGTACTACAGCAGGTTGCACAGGAACGGCAACAGTACAAGTAATTGTTAATCCTACGCTTACAATAACAGCGAATGCTGTTCCTGCGACTATATGCGCAGGAAGTTCCAGTATTCTAACAGCAACAGCGCCTGCAGGAACAACTTATTCCTGGAGTCCGGGTGGCTCAACTACGAATCCTCTTACTGTTATTCCTGCTACTACAACCACCTATACGGTAACAGGGAATAATGCTGGATGTACTGGAACCGCAACGGTAACAGTAACAGTCAATCCAAGTCCAACAGTATCGGTAAATTCAGCAACCGTTTGTGCGGGCACAGCAGCAACCTTAACAGGAACAGGAGCTACGACTTATAGTTGGAGCACAGGCGCGACAACGAATCCGATAACAGTAAGTCCGGCGGGAACGACAACGTATACCGTAACAGGTACTACAGCAGGTTGTACAGGAAGTGCGATAGCGACGGTAACAGTGAATCCGAATCCGGTAGTAGCGGTCAATTCACCAACAATATGCGCAGGAACGAGTGCGACTTTAACAGGCACAGGCGCTACGACTTATAGTTGGAGTACAGGACAAACGATTAATCCTA